>NZ_JAGE01000001.1:2002500-2287500 GCF_000526495.1 Ruminiclostridium josui JCM 17888
TTTCAGGGTCTACATCTATTGTCGTAGTCATAGACTTAAATGTTTTAGATTTTTTGTTAAGTGATTCTCGTAAGTTTTGACCAAATAAGATATTTCTACCTAATTCAGTGTTTATATATTTGTTTGAAAACTGAGCCAAATCATATCCACTAAGATTGCACAACATTGCTCTTGGTTTGTTGGGTAAGTTATCTTCATATTTGTAAAGAATAAAGTTGTTAGAATTATCAGCTGTAAAAGTTTCGTATGGGACACAATCAATTGTTTTGCTACCCCTTAATATGTTCAGTTCAGTTAAGGTTATTATTCTTTCATTCTTACGTAAATTCTTCATAAAATTAACATTACCAGCATGTACAACATAATAATAGAGATTTTCACTAGATACAGTTTCATCAAATTCTGTATTTGAAATTATTGTTCTTAAATTGATATGTACATTCTGGGGGCTTTTTAAGTAATCTGAGATGGTTCTTTTCATTAAGGCGAAACAGTTACGAATTTCATGTTCTGCCAATTCAGTATTTTTAACTTGAACGATGTGGTAGAAGAGTTCGTCTCCGTCTACATGTTCAATAAAAATGTCTATTCCATTATCTGGTGGTGGTACTACACAATGGCTTATCATATCTAAGTTATTAATGTTGAATTCACTAATTCTATGCAAGTTACGGAATAAGGTTTCATAGACATAGACGCAAAAAGCATCATTAGGCTGGTTATTTCTTACGATGGGCTTACCGTTAGGCAATCCACAAAACATTTCACATAATTCTTTAATTCTTTTCTCCAAAGCAATACCTTCTTTCTTATTCTTAGCTTAGAATGTTCTAACTAAACATTTATCCCAATAGTCACTGTTTTTTAAGTATATCATATGGAATATAAATGGTAAAATTACATGTTTTTACTTTATTACAGTACTACGTCTATATACTTGACTTGTATTCATATTGTTTCTTATATCTATAGAATGTCGGCTTAGTCATTCCAAGTTTTCTCATGCACTCAAATGGTTTTAATTCTCCAGAGACTACCTTGCTATATTCCTTCTCAAATATACTATAATCAATTGCTTTTGGCCTGCCATAGTCTTGCCAATCCCCACGTTCTTTTTTAGCTTGTATACCTTCTTTTTGCCGTTTCTCACGCTTCTGCATTTCAGCATGGGCAAATGTTGCATACATTTCAACAAGCATATTGTTTATAGTTTCCATTATCATCGTTGCCATGGAATTATCCATCTTTGAGTAATCAATAAGAGTAGTGGGTATTTCTATTATCATTACTCTTACACCTAATGATTTGTAATGTTGAAGTTCCTTTAAAGTATCCTCTTTGTTTCTGCCAAGTCTATCAAGTTCAGAGAGAATTATAATATCTCCTTTGTTCTTTGCAATCCTTTTCATTGCTTGGTAATCTGGTCTATTAAAGTTCTTTCCTGTCTGTTGGTCTGTAAACATTTCAGTTAGTGTTATGTTATTAGCTTTGCAATAATCGTTTATTGCTGTTATGCCTCTATCAAGATGTTGGTCTGTTGTAGACGTTCTGTGATAACCATATACATTTGCCATTTGTATTACCTCCATATTATTTGCTATAACAATAGTATATGGAATTAGTATCAAAAAGTCAACACGCTTAATGAGACTTATTAAAATACTGTGTGTTTACATTTTAAGACTATAATTCAAAGCAAATACCGTAGTATTATAAAGTATACATTTTAAGACTAAAAATCTTGAACACAATCAATGAAAAGAAAAGTAAAATTTCACCGTGAATCTATATCAGAAAAAGTTCATTTGAGTTACACTTCTGCACTGACGGATAGGGGGGAGTTTACTACATAAAAGAAAATAAGGATGGTTATATATGGCTGGGGGTAGTCTACAATTACCTTTTATTGTACTCATAACCGTATGTACTGTTTAAAGAAGAAGATACTTAAATAAATTACTTTTAATATAGATATGGGGAATTAAATAGAATAAATTTTACTACCATTATTTATTTAATAGTGTAAAGAGTATGCGACAATCTTGAAATCCTTGTCTATAGAAAAAATTTTGGTAATCAACCGATAACTTTTCCAATAAATTGTCAAATTGTTTTATTAAAGCAAAGGATTCAGGAGGTAATGTTTCTCGGAGTTCCTTTAGAATTTTACTGTATAGGTCATAAAATTCTGAATATACAGTTGAGTTGTTAAAATACATACTTAATTCGTCAATTCTATTATCAATACATGATACTACAAAGCTTTCAAAGTTCTCAGTGACGTTACCTTTATCAAACATATATAGTTCCCTCCAAAAGAAAATTGGAGGGAAAATTAAAAAGTGCGGATAGGTAATAACCCTACACGCACTTGTTTATTTGCAAATGAAAACAAAACCAAGTATAATAAAACTGGTTGCTGTGGTGGATGAAAATCCATACGTGTGGGTGGTACGAACACCTGCATGAGTTTCTGAGTGTTGGTAGCACTTAGAAATCACGGCAACTATTTAATTTTCCCTAAAAAGATTATATCATTATAGGATAATTTTGCAAGATTTTTATATTTAGGGCGTTTATAACATTGCAAATTTATCTCGCTTTTTTAGAAATATCTTGTGATAGTTGATTCTGCACGCTATTAACATATAAAACGTGAAAGTACTTGTCGAATAGAATATCCGATAATAGGCTTATATCTTATGTTTCGTCCAATTAAATATCAGAACATATAATGTATGGAGGTTAAATGTAGATATCAAAATTGACACACAAAGCATAATTATGTAATATATAACTGTAATGTAAGTAATTGTAAATATAACAATAGGAGGAAAATGTATAATGAAGAAACGAAGCAGGAAAATAATTTCTTTTGCAGTAGTATTGGCAATTATATTATCTACAACAGGTAATACATTCGCATATATGCGATTGGGTAAAGGTAAAATAAGTGGCGGAGCGAAAGGCATTTTATATTACATAGATAGCTCTGCAAGTGAATATTCAGATTCAATTAATTATGGTATTCAGTATTGGAATAACAAGGTAAGCACCGTATCAGTGGCAAGGACTGACGAAAAATCTTCTTCAAGATGTGATGTTTATTGGGGGAGCTATTTTCCTTCACCCACGGGTGTTATTGCACAAACCTATTTGAAATTAAATAATCAAGATGCACCCAGTTATGATACTGACTGGTACTGGTGTGAAATTAAACTAAATAGTCAGGTTTTTAAATACTATGATGATAAAACGCAGACTGGTTTGTCCTATTTCGATAGAATAGGCACTGTGTGTCACGAGTATGGTCACTTTTTAGGGCTTTGGCATGTTTCTGATAAAACTGCAATTATGTCTCAATTAGGGGATGGTCGTACGGCAGGGAGTCCATCCGCTGATGACATTGCAGGAATAAAAGCAATCTATGGGGCATAAAGGAGGAAATATAATGAATAAGAATGTATTAATAAGTGCTTTTTTGGTGTTTGCATTAGGCATTTCTCTTGTAGGTTGTTCTTCTAATAAAGGGACATCCGAGATATCTCCAAGTGGAAAAACAACCACTGTAGTTTCAAAAGACAAAGTTAACGAAGTATCCCAAAATACTAATGCTGATGAGAAGAAAACTCGATACATTTCAACTTCTTTAGATAAAATAAAAACATATTCTGATTTGAAATCGTTAGAAATTGCTCCTTATGTGTTTACTGGTGTATGTATTTCATCACGACCTGTTTTTCAAAATAATACGCTTTATACATTATCGAAACTTAAATTAACAGAGGTGTTTAAAGGAAATTTAAGTGTAGGAGATACAGTATCAGTGATTGAAATTGGAGGTAGAACTACTTATGGAGAATATAAAAAAGAATGTAATATTACTAAAAAGTCTTTTGAAGTAGGTGATGATAGTATCCCTGATGATTACGATGTTGTTGTCGGCACTGATGGGTTTTTCCCTTTAGAAAAGGACGATGAGGTACTTCTTTTTGTGGGAGATACCAGTGGTTTTTTGAAAGACTTCAATGAACCTTTGTTTAGTATTTTTGGGGCTTATGATGGTAAATTATTTCCGTCAGGTAAAGATGCTTATTCTCGAAATAGTCCTTCATCAACAGATGTACGAACTTTTGCGAATAACACCTTGAAAATTAGTAAAGAAGAACTTAAGGCATTAAGTAAATAATCTGCAAATTGTTTATAACATCTTGCAGATACTTCTATAGTATAGTAAATTACATTAATAAGGGATGATAATCTATGGAATTTAACTTAATTCTTTTTGAAGGAACTGATAGATACAGTTAGAGAGTATATTTGTCTGAATTGTAAGAATACTTCTCATTCTGAAACACCTATTGTCAAATGTCCTGAGTGTAATATATTTATGATACCTAAGTAATATTAAAAAAGAAGGTACTTCCATTAATGTGCCTTCTTTTTTTTGTCCTCAACACTTCATTAATCTTCTCTTTTGGGGAACACTTTAAATCTATTTTCAATAACTGGATATCATAGGAAATATAGTATACTTTAAATAGGTTAAGTAATAAAGTTTGAATATATAAAAAATGTGGAGGATGCTATGGCAAGTAAAAGCAAATCAATATTGATAATAATGTTGTTAGTCATTGGTTTTTTTATAATTTGGGGGGTAATAAATTATTCATATACAAGGCACAGTGAGTATATAGAGGAAACTCCAATAGAAGTGACTCATTAGATTTTTTTATAAAGAAGATAGAAAGTAATATAGTAGCCTTACACATATGGCATACAGAACTTATGTTCGTTTGTTTCTTGTATTTTCAATAATTCTCTCAAACTGTCACATATGGTGCATATAGGCATTATATAATATGCCAAGATACGGTAATGTGTTCGTATGTATGATTATATACATGTTTAGAAAATCAAAAAACACATCAATTAGTACTTTATTTTTTCTTGAATCTTACAGAATAGAATTCCTGCATCCTATCTACTAATATAATTGTACCATATATAACTACAATATAACCACGTATTCAAATGATATATGTATCGCAAGGATTATCTCCAACTAAGTAGTCAATGGATAACTGTAAGGGTATTCTATACTGGTACAATACATCAAAATTCTCTAACTACTTCATATACATTAGTTTCAATTACAACTGAAACAATTTTACATCGTATGTATGTAAGTAATAACTTATGAACACCGTGTTCATAAGCGTTCACAAGTTATGTAGATATATAGAGATAAACTAAGGAATTGTCATATAAAAAGGAATAATACTTAAAAACGGGTATATGTAATGAAATATAACCTAAAATGGTTGAAATCTAAGATAATGTATGATAATCTTATGTTAATTTAATCAATTATAGGGAGGGTCTTATTATTAGTATGGATGAACAAGATAGTTTTATCAGCAAATACACGCAGCATAGCAATTGGTCTGACTTTTTGATAAGGTATAAGAACACTTTCAAGAGTTATACTGGGTTTTTACGAATACCAAGGGACGCTTTCGATGACTTTAAATCATTTATGAATTTGATTTGGTGTGTTTCTCTTGAAAAAAGAGCAAGTAAGAAACATTTGCAATTTTTATTTGTACTATATATAGTTCTGAATGAAATAAGTAATTATAATAGTGTACCATTATCAATTCAACAGATTAAGGAACTGCTGGGGTATAGCAGAGGTACGGATAGTATTGATTATTTAATAAAGGACAAAGGTGAATTGGATAACTTCGAAATGACTTTTACGAAGTCTTTTGGAGTTAATCAAAATTATATATTACTCCAAGAAAAAGCTAAGTCTTTTAAGACAAAACGTCTGCACAGAAAATATAAAATTACAAGTTCATCAGTTACAGGCAATTATGTAATGCTTAACACTGAGGTTCTTATGTATATGCTTTTTCATGCTAAAAAAATTAAGGTAGAGGGTATTTATCTGTATTGCTATATGCTTACAAAGTGTAAAAATGATGGTAAGGGAAACTATGAACAGACAACAATTCTAACTGACAAAATAATAAGAGAGTCAGGAATTAGTAAAAATTCAATTCAAAAGTATTTGGGAATACTTGAGGAATATGGATTACTGGAAATTGAACGTGGAGCATACATTTTCAACGAGAATCAATTCGAAGGTAAAGAAGTTAATTCATATTTAATTGTTAACCAAATTAACACTAATTGTATTTTGAACTAGCCATTGCACGCTTTTTATGCAATGGCAAACTATTACGGAGTAATAGTTATTATATATAATATATACTTTATATGATATTTATACTATGTTTATATACGCCCAAATAAACGGGTTCTTAACTATGAATAGTGCTTTCATACCTTGAAAAAGGGCTTTCATTACTAAAAACGTGCTTTCATTGATTTTTTTAATAAAGAGGGGAGAAACAGTTGAGTAAAATATACAATGATAATGACTTTACAGATGATGTTGCGATGCTGAAAAAACAAAAGGATTCAGACAGTAAAAAATATGAGAAAGAGGTTCAAGATATTCTTGAAAAGTTTTATGGATATAAATTCGTAGATAGACCAAAAGAAATTAAAGAATATGATATGGAAGCAATAACAGGCGAGAAAATTGAAGTTAAAAGTGATTACGGGATTTTACAATCTAAAAAGCTATTTGTAGAAATCTGGGATAACCTAACTAAAAAAGAAGTTGGATGGCTTAGATATTGTACAGCAGATATTCTGGCAGTTGTTTATGTTGATGAGAAATTACTTGCTCCGATGAAGATATCCTTCTTCGATTTTAAGGCCGTGCGAAGATATATACTTACAACATATTATAATGGCGATTGGACAAATACTGAAAAGATATATAAAGACGAGTATGGAGAAAGATTTGTATTTGCTTTGAAAGATAGACCTTATCTAAAATATATGTTGATTGAATTGCATAACCTTAAACCATTCGACGCTGTAAATAATTTTGTGTATGAAACATAGGAAATACTCTTTTCTGGTTAAGAATTTAAGTATTAACCAGAAAGGAATATTTTTTATGAGCGTATTATCAAAAGAGTTAGTACAGGAAATAATTGCGGAGAATGATTTTAAAAATCCCGGAGAAATAATCTCCTTTTTAAAGGAGGCATTTAAAGATGTTCTTCAGGAAATGCTTGAAGCCGAAATGGATGTTTCTCTTGGGTATTCCCGAGATGAGTCAAGACATAAAATTACCGACAAAAGTAGAAACGGTTACTCAACAAAAAAACTAAAGAGTGAATTCGGCCCTGTACAGATTGATATTCCAAGGGACAGAAAAGGTGAGTTTGAGCCTAAAATAGTTCCCAAGTACAAAAGGGATGTATCAGGAATTGAGGATAAGGTGATTTCTCTTTATGCCCGAGGCATGTCTACCAGAGATATTCACGATCAGGTTAAAGAGCTTTATGGAATAGATATTTCTGCTGAAATGGTTAGTAAAATAACTGAAAGAATCCTTCCTGAAATAAAAGAATGGCAAGGTAGGCCCCTTGAGGCTATCTATCCTTTTGTATTTATGGATGCTATCCATTACAAGGTAAGAACTGATGGACAAATAGTAAATAGAGCTGCTTATGTTGTTATGGGTGTAGATATTTCAGGTAAGAAAGATATCCTTGGAATATGGATTGGAGAGAACGAATCCTCCAAGTTCTGGTTAGGTGTGTTAAATGACCTTAAAAACAGAGGTATAGAAGATGTACTCATATTCTGTGTGGACGGACTTACAGGGCTCAAAGAAGCTATTGCAGCTGCTTTTCCAAAGTCAGAAATTCAAAGGTGTATAATTCATCAACTAAGAAACTCATTTAAATATGTTTCATATAAGGATTTGAAGGCTTTTTCAAAGGATTTTAAAACTGTCTACACAAGCCCCAGTGAAGAAATAGCATTAAACCGGTTTGAAGACCTGAAAAACAAATGGGGCAAGGATTATCCATATGCATTTAAAAGTTGGGAAAACAATTGGGAAGTTTTATCACCATATTACAAGTTCCCAGAGCAGATAAGAAAAATAATATATACAACCAATATAATTGAAGGATTGCATCGGCAGTTCAGAAAAGTTACTAAGACAAAATCCGTTTTTCCTTCTGATACTTCTCTTGAAAAGATGCTTTATTTGGCATCAATGAATGTAATAAAAAAATGGACTCAACGATACCGGAATTGGGATCAGGTCATGAGTCAATTAATGATTATGTACGATGGGAGACTGGATAACTATATTTAAAACATAGAGCAAAGCCCCCACCGCCCTGAAGGGCTCGTCCTCATTGCCGGACGGGCTAGACCTTCAAAATACAGGTATAAGCATAGAAATACCATTATTAAATAATTATTGCCAGATTTAATCTAAATAATGCATAAAAATAGAATAATCTGGCAATAATTTGAAATATAGTATTAAATTTTTGAGAGTTAATACTTTGGAAATACTTAGCCATCATTGAGTTTGAAAGGCTTCATACACAAAATTATTTACAGTCCCAACCATTCATTAAGTTTGAATACGAATATCCTTGGACATGACTATATATCTATTTATTATTATAAGATATAAAAAAAGTGGCCTATAGAAGCCACTTATACTGAATAGATAATATTTATGGGTTTAACTTAATATAGGAATTACTTTTTACCATCTGCTCAAGAGGATTAAAACGGTCATAATTCAGCTTCAAATCCTCGCTGAATAAAGAGACATACTCCTTAACAATTTCAAGGCTAGAATGTCCCAAAAGGCGTTGTAATTGAAACACATTTCCGCCTGCTTGTAAGTATTTCTTTGCATATGTATGGCGAAATAAATGAATTGAAGTCTTCATCACACCTCTACTTTTATTATATCTTGCAACACTTCCTTGGAGGCTTCTGTCTGCCAGTTGATTGCCGTAGGAATTGCAAAAGAGGTAATCATTAGCCTCTCCTTTGCGGTATGTCAAATACTCTAATAGAATGCTTGAGAGTGTATTGGAGAGGGGTATTACCTGTTGTTTCTTGTTTTTTGTTCTAACCAAAGTTATATATCCATTTTCAAAATCAACATCTTGGTTTTTTAGGTTTATAATAGTGGATACTCTGTTTCCTGTTGCTAATGCATAGTTAATGACAACCCAATCTCTGTATTCAGTGAAAGAACAGTGCTTTACATTAGGCTTCTTTAGCAACAATTGCAGTTCAGAATCGGTATATACTTGCTTTACCTTCTTTTCTGCTTTGACCAGTTCTATTGAAAATTTCGGTAGGTAGCCAAGCTTCATACAATAGTATAGGAATGCCCTGACACCTCTGAGATTAGAATTTACTGCTATAGCACTGATACTTTTATCCTTTTGCCACAGAATATAGTCTTGTATAGTATGAAGTGTTATATTGCTTACATAGCTTTCTTTGGGTAGAAACCTAGTAAAGCTTTTATAGCAGTTCTCATAGAAGATTATAGAATCTTTCGCAAGGTTTTTGACATTACAATACCTGATAAAGTCCTCAAAGGCTTGTTCAATGCTCCTTTGTTCTGCTTGCTGTTGCATTTTCATTCTCATTTTTACGCACCATCCTTATTGTATTTTTGTGTGGATTTAATGCGTGTGAAGCCTTAAAAGATAGCACACGATTCGTAAAATTTCTTTCAAAAATCGTGTGTACTGATGATACGTGATAAACAAAAAATCAAGCATCTCAAAAGTCTTGAAATGCTTGATTCTGTAAGTTTGGCGGAGAGAGAGGGATTCGAACCCTCGGTACGCTATTAACGTACACACGATTTCCAGTCGTGCGCCTTAGACCAGCTCAGCCATCTCTCCATAAAAATATTCAGTTCAGCTTTTAAGCTGCCTTTTTATTTTACATTAGGTCATGCTGAATGTCAACAAAAAAGTGTACCGTATTATTTGTAATATGTTAACAAGATTATTCCAAAAAAAATGGACTTGCTTTAAACAAGTCCGAAGGAGTATGTATGTTAATTTTAAATTGCTTACAGTTATAAAATTACAATGCGTGAAGATTAAGTTCTTCATCAAACTCCGGAAAGATTTCATTACAGCTCTGGAAAACAATCTCCTGAGATGTACGTCTTATCTCGTTTATTTCCTCAATATTTTGGTTGAGGCAATACTTGACATCATAATCAAGAGTATTTACTTCATTAATAAGCTTAACCGTGTCTTTAAGGGACATGGCATGTCTGTAAGGTCTTTCTTCCGTAAGAGCTGTAAACATATCGCTTACAGCAAGTATCCTGGAACCTAGGTCAAGACTTCTTGAGTCCAATCCAAAGGGATAACCCGTACCATCAAGCTTTTCATGGTGGAATGCAGCCCAGTCACGTACTTTTCCCAAACCGGGAATTGAATCCAGTATCCGGTAGGTATGATATGTATGTGCTTTCATAAGATTGAATTCATAGTGGTCTAAGGGACCGGGTTTTTCTAATATACTTTCTGGGATACACAGTTTTCCCAAATCATGCATTAGCCCCGCAGAGTGCATCAGTCTGCTGTCGCAAGCAGAAAACCCAAGCTTAGAGGCCAAAGTACTTGCACTAGCAGCTACACCTATTGAGTGGGTAGCTGTAAATTTACTTCTGAAATCAATAATTCTGTGTGCGATATTTGCATATTGAATTAAAAGCTCACTATTAATATAAACCTTGTATGGCGACATTATTTTGCGTATCAGATCCTCAACATAAGTTCCTGTAATATCGAACCAAAAATAAGGTTTTGAGGCAATGTTCTCAAACGCATCAACTGCTGCGGGCATAAACATTGTATCTTTGCCGTTGCGAATCATTTTGCTTATATATTTTTTCTGCTGCAAGATTTCCTGGTTAGGATTTATCAGTATATCAATTCTGTCTGCTAAATGGAGGATATGACTGAATTTTGGTATCTTGCAGGATTGAAACCGCTTGTGAGATATTTCTTTCCAAAATACATGGTGATATTTTATTATATCGGCAGCTGAACGTAATTCCTCTGCGTCCCGAAGAATAAACCATCCTTTATACCCATGGTTATGCCTGTTGGAATAGGAATTCCCAAATTCAAACTCGAAAATAGAACTCCTTTCAAACAAATTAACTGCGCCGCAATCATGAAGCAAGCCGGCCAGTACTAAATCCTTAATCTCATTCTCCGAATAACCCATTTCTTTAGCGATACAATAAGAGATATATGCAACTCTCTTGTGATGATTTGAAATATTAGGGTTTATCAAATCTATAGCACTCGATAGGGCTATAACAATATCTATAATCGGTATGTATTGATCCATTTTATACCTCAAAATATGTAGAAAAATGATACAATTTGCCGTTCTAAGCATATTTTACTACAAAATATGACAAAAGAAAACAAAAATATCTACAAATTTCAAAATATTTCTTCAAGTAGAAATAATTAAATAATATATGGTTAATAATTTAGGTAAAATATAGTATAATTCTTATAACATTAAAACTTATGTGAAAGGTGAAATTATGCTTACAATAAGTAATTTATCCAAAACTTATAAAGGTGGAAAAAAGGCAGTAGACAATTTGTCATTAGAAATTCAAAAAGGTGATATATATGGATTTATAGGACACAATGGTGCGGGAAAAACAACTACCATAAAGTGTATTACTGGTATTCTTGAATTCTCTGAAGGAGATATTCGTATAGGAGGTAAATCCATAAAAACAGATCCACTGGAGTGTAAAAGGATGATTGCGTATATACCGGATAATCCTGACCTTTATGAAAATATGACAGGGATTCAATATCTGAATTTTATTGCTGATGTTTTCTCCATTTCGTCAAAAGAGAGAGAAAAATCTATCAAAGAGTACGCAGACATGATGGAACTTACGGGAAGTCTTGGGGATTTAATTTCGTCTTACTCTCACGGAATGAAGCAAAAACTTGCTATTATTTCGGCACTGGTTCATAATCCAAGTCTGTATATTATGGATGAACCTTTTGTCGGACTTGATCCAAAGGCAGCACATACTCTTAAAGAGATTATGAAAGAAAAATGCAGACAGGGGTGTGCTATTTTCTTTTCAACCCATGTTTTAGAGGTTGCGGAGAAGCTCTGTAACAAGATAGCAATTATAAAGGACGGCAAGCTCATTACAAGCGGTGAAACTGACGCTGTAAGAGGAAACAGCTCACTTGAGCAATTATTTTTGGAGTTGATAGATAATGAATAGTATGTTTCTTTTAATTAAAGCAAATATAATTAATTCCTGGGGAATAAACAAGGCATTGAAATCAAAATCAAGTGCGGAAAGACTAAAGACTATACTTCTGGGTTTACTTATAGTTTACGCTTTTGGTATGCTGGCTTTTACAATGTTTATGTTATACTATCCCCTTGGTAATGCTCTTGCGGAGTTGAATTCATTGGAATTGCTTATAGGGAGCTCAATTTTGTCAACTACTCTGTTCTCACTTTTTATGAGTATTTACAAAATACCGGGATACCTGTTTTCTTTCAGGGATTTTGATTTACTAATGTCTCTGCCTGTAAAACCATCGGCAGTACTGGCAAGTAAGATGATTTTTGTTTATCTTTCAAACCTTGCCATAAGTATACTTGCTGGAATTCCTTCATTGGTCATTTACGGAATAAAAACTCATAGTGGGCCAATATACTATGTTTTTGCTGCCGTGGCAACATTGTTTGTTCCCCTTATTCCAATATCCATAGGTGCTGTTTTAGCTTATATACTGGGACGTATATCCTCCAAGTTCAGATCCACTAATGTTTTAATGTTGATAGGAACTTTTGTTATTATTATTGCATTTATGGTTCTGCCCAACATGATTACCGGAATTAATCAAGAGCAGGTTCAGAGTGCTATTCCGGCAATATCCGGTGTGATAAAAGTTCTTTTTTGGACAAACTTATATATTAAAGCCTTAAGTAGCACAAATCTTTTGTATATGGCAGCCTTTTTAATAGTTAGTGTAGCAATTTTCAGTGCGTTTATTTATATATTCGCCAAGGGCTTTAAAACAATAAATTCCAAAATGTCAGAAAGATATAAATCATCTAACTACAAGATTACAAGCCTAAAGGCCTCAGGGGTTATGAGAGCTCTGTATATCAAGGAATTTAAATTCTATCTATCGTCGTATATATACGTAACCAATACTGCGGTTGGTGTAATAATGATGCTGGTCTTTTCGCTGGCAGTTGCTGTTTTTGGTAAGGATAAGGTTGCAATGATGTTAGAACTCCCAATGGCGGGTTCATATGTAGCGCCAGCGATTGCTCTGGTTTTTGCATTTTGCATTAGTTTCACCTTTGTTACTGCATCGTCAATATCCCTTGAGGGAAAAAACCTTTGGATTATCAAATCACTTCCTTTAAAAATAGAAAATATACTTTGGAGTAAAATACTCCTCAATATGACGCTGACTATTCCGGCGCTTATTGTTAATATGGTAATTGTGGCATTTGCCTTTAAATTGAGTACCGAAACGATAATTGTTCTATTTTTGCTTTTGCTGCTATTGTGTATAGTTTCTCCTGTTATGGGTATTTTGGTAAACCTGTACTTTCCTAAACTTGAATGGACTTCACAGGTTGCAGCAGTAAAGCAAAGTGCAAGTGTTTTTATAACCATGATTATTAACGTTATTATCATAGGAATACCAGCGGTTCTTTTTATTCTTATAAAGCCTTCTAACACAAATCTGTTTATGGAACTGGTTTGTGTATTTTTGGCTATATTAGCTTTTGTTCTCATAAAAGCATTAAGTACAATAGGCGTTAAAAAGTTCAAGGAACTATAAGGAAATGCTAATTGGCTGTGAAGATAATATTGAGTAAGAGGATTTATAGAAAATATGTCCTGTAATATGTATTTGGGGGGAGTCAGGATGAGCAGTTTTTATGAATTCATTATCTATCTTACTATATATAGCTTTATAGGATGGGTATGCGAGGTGGTGTACTGCTCTATATTATCTAAAAGAATAGTAAACAGGGGGTTTCTGGCAGGACCCATTTGTCCTGTATACGGCTTTGGTGCAATGCTGGTGATTTTTTTACTGAAACCTGCTCAATCAGGAATACCTGTGATATTTTTGGCAGGACTTGCGCTTACCAGTATACTGGAGTACATAACCGGATGGTTGCTGGAGATATTTTTCAGCACGAGATGGTGGGACTATTCAAATAGAAGATTTAACCTCAACGGACGGGTGTGCCTGAGAAATTCAGTTCTATTCGGAATACTATGCGTTGTTTTGGTCAAGGTTCTACATCCCGCAATAACCCATGTTGTTTTATTAATCCCTGAAATATGGGTAAGAGTATCCGGGATAGCACTTATTGCAGCGTATGCAATTGATATGCTGTTTACCATTAACACTCTGGTGAATCTCAATGAACGGCTTAAAAAGCTTTACGAATTTACCGAGGATTTGAAAAAGAATAGAGAAATACTGGATTGGTTTAATGAGAGAGAGTTATTTAAGAGTTTTGAAAAACTTCGGCTTTTAGCGGAAGAAGGGAAAAATGAGCTGAATCTCATGTTAAGAGAGAAGTTTGAGGCTCTTAGCCAGAAAAGGGGCAGCGGGCACCGTTTAATTAAAGCTTTCCCGAACATGAAAAGTATAAAGTATGAGGAACAGCTTAACCATCTCAAAGATATGTTAAAGCAACTGAGAGAAAAGGCCAAAGGAAAGCATTAATCAAATGCTTCCGAGGCCTTTTGTTGTTTATTATACTCGGTAAATGCTAACCCTGAGACTTTTTTAAGACACTTTACAAAGCAGTTGGTGTCATTGTCAAATTCAATTATTTTCTAAAACAAATTCATTGTGTGCCATCGAAATAATGATGGGAATATAACTGTCAAAAACGTATCTTGCTTCTTTATAGAAGTATTTAAAAACATGCTTTTTTCTGTTTCCATAAAATGCTTTTAATATTTCATATATAACTCCGTAAAAATGCAAATAATAGTTTCAAACTAGCGTATCAAGTAATTATACCATGTGCAGTTTAGAAATTGACATAACGCTATTATATAAGTTGCACAAATATATCAAAAATAAGATACCATATTACATTGTTTCAAGGAGGAATAAGGATGAAGAAAAAGACGGTGGCAAAAAGAGCAGCAGCATTTATGCTTGCTGGTATATTATCGGTTGGAACGGTGGCGTGCAGTAAAAATACAACAGATGACAATGCAGCAGGAACTACTAATAACGCAGGTGGAAACAATGCTAAAAATGTTGAATTGAAGTTCAGTCATATTTGGGGTTCAGCAGCAGACCCGTTTACACCAGCAGCTAAGAAAGTTATCGATGACTATCAGGCCGCAAATCCAAATGTAAAGATTAAGGTTGATACTAACGAGAATGAAGCATATAAAACTAAGATAAAAGCAATGGCGGCAGCAAATGAACTCCCTGATATTTTTTCTACATGGGGTGGTGGTTTTTCAGAGCCATTCGTTAAGTCAAATTCAGTAGTACAGCTTGATTCATATTTAACTGATGATTTAAAGAACAAACTTGTTAACGGAGCATTAACCAATGTAACTTATGATGGAAAGGTCTACGGTTTGCCATTTTTCCTTTCCTGCGGAGCATTGTTTGTAAATACAGAGCTTTTTGAAAATAACGGAGTAAAGATTCCTACTACTTGGGACGAGCTTTTAACAGCAGTTAAAACCTTTAAATCCAAAGGAATAACTCCTATGGCTGTATCAGGTAAGGACAAATGGACAATTGCAATGTACTTTGATGTTATTGCATTAAGAGCAGCAGGGCCAGAAAAGATTACAAAAACTCTTACAAAACAAGGTTCATTCAAAGACCCTGAGTTTCTGAATGCTGCTAACAGATTTAAAGAGTTAGTTGATGCAGGTGCATTCTCAAAGGGTGCTGCCGGTGTCTCAAATGATGAAGCGGAAGTGCCATTCTTTGAAGGAAAAATACCAATGATGTTCAAAGGTAGCTGGACTGCAGGAAAAGCAGGCTCAAAGGATTCAAAAGTTGCAGGAAAAATCAAGGCAATATCCTTTCCTTCAATACCAGATGGTGTTGGAAATCCAAAGCAATTTACAGGAGGAGCTGTTGACGCTGTAATGGTAAGTGCAAATTCAAAGAACAAAGAAGAAGCAATTAAGTTTCAAATTTACTTTGCTGAAAACATGGCAAGGGAATCTTACCTTTCAGGTGCATCAATGCCTGCATGGAAAACAGATGTTGATGAAAGCAAACTGAACCCTTCACTTGTTGATGTTGTTGATCTGACAAAGGATGCTGAATCATTTACAATTTGGTGGGATACACTCCTTGCCGGTAAAGACACAGAGACTTATCTGAATGCCCTACAGGAATTGTTTATGGGTACAAAAACACCGGAGAAGTTTGTTGACAGTTTACAATCAATTTATGGTAAGTAATCAAAGATAAAAAAGGGCGTCCATTTGTTTGCTTATGTCAACAACTCGGGGCAAAAAATGGACGCTATATTATATGAACTATAGAAGGAAGTGAGTTTGGTGGATAAAGTTTTAGGCAATAAGAAGGCAATAGTATTTTTCCTGTTTCCGGCTTTAGTTGTGTTTATCGGATTAATAATAATACCTATCATAATGTCAACGTATTATAGCTTGCAGGAATGGTCGGGATTTGGTGAAGGTACTTTTATAGGTCTTCAAAACTATAAAGGACTTCTTTCTGATCCCATATTCGTCAAAGCAGCAGTGAATTCATTAATTCTGGCAATTGCATCAGTATTTATTCAGCTTCCGATTTCGTTGCTTTTAGCTCTTACACTTGCAAAAGGTGTTAAATTTGAAAAGAGTCTTGTAACTATTTACTTTGTACCTGTTATTATTTCTACAGTTGTTATCGGGCAGCTATGGATGAAAATATATAATCCTGAGTATGGAATACTTAACATATTATTAAAGGCTATAGGTTTGGAATCTTTTGCATCAGAGTGGCTGGGTGATCCAAAAAGGGCATTGGCGGCTACGTTCATTCCGATAATATGGCAGTATATCGGATATCATATGCTTTTAATGTATGCAGGTATAAAATCTATTTCCACAGATATTTTCGAGGCGGCAGTAATTGACGGGTCTTCTTGGTGGAATACATCAATGAAAATAACAATACCGATGTTGAAGCCTGTATTAAATGTATCAGTTATATTTGCTGTTACAGGTGCACTGAAAGTATTTGATCTTGTATATGTTTTGACAGGCGGTGGCCCTGCTCATGCAAGTGAAGTAATAGGCACATATATGGTAAGCACAATATTTAAAGGTAACCAGTACGGTTATGGCAGTGCAATGGCTGTATTTGTAATACTTGAATGTTTTGCCTTATCCATTCTTGTAGGTCTATTGTTTAGAGAAAAGGAGGAGGCAAAATGAGTGACAGAGTTCAAAATAGAAGGTCAGGATTTTCCATATCAAAGGTCCTTATGTATGCTGCACTTTTTATAGTAGCAGTTATTCAATTGTTTCCTCTATATTGGATGTTCTCCTTCTCATTAAAAGATAATTCCGAAATTTTCGGGGGAAACCCTATAGGACTTCCGGGGAAATGGTTGTGGTCAAACTACAGCAATGCGCTATTGCAGGGGAATGTAGGAAGGTACTTCGTAAACAGTGTAATTGTAACGGCAGCAACTATTATACTTACAACTATAATTGCAGTTATGGCCTCATATGCACTGACTAGAATGGTATTTAAACTGAGAAAGCCCCTAAATTCATTTTTTATACTGGGGTTGACAGTTCCTCTCCATTCAGCACTTCTACCTATATTTGTAATGCTGAGAAACTTAAAGATGGTTAATTCCTACTGGGCACTGATAGCTCCGTATACTGCATTTGCAATACCTATGGCATTGCTGATTTTTTCAGGATTTATGGGCTCTATTCCAAGGGAAATGGAGGAGGCTGCATGTATAGACGGTTGCAGCATTTATAAAATATTTTTCACAATCATACTTCCACTTATGAAGCCGGCAATTGCAACAGTTACAATATTTACATTCCTTCAGGCATGGAATGAACTGATGTATGCTGTTGTGTTCATAAGTGATGCAAAATACAAGACATTAACAGTTGGTATCCAGTCTTTAGCAGGACAGTATACAACAGAGTGGGGACCTATAGGCGCCGGACTTATGGTAGCTACAATTCCAACTTTAATCATTTATTCAATAATGAGTAAAAAAGTCCAGGATAGTCTTGTTGTTGGAGCAGTAAAAGGCTAAAAAGGCTTTATAATATTCCTTGATACCATGTATAATAGGTTATTAAGTGATGTTACTTTATTAAACTCATAAATTTGGGTGTGGAGGTTGGAAAATGGAAAAACCAAAATATTTGGACAAAAGCCTTTCTTTTAAGGAAAGAGCTGCCGATCTTGTATCAAGAATGACTTTAGAAGAAAAAGCTTCACAACTTAGGTATGACGCACAGCCTGTAGAAAGACTGGGAATTCCCAGATATAATTGGTGGAACGAGGCTCTCCATGGAGTTGCAAGAGCAGGTATTGCAACAGTATTTCCACAAGCAATAGGAATGGCTGCAATATTTGATGATGAATTTCTTGAGAAAATTGCAGACGTAATTGCAACGGAAGGAAGAGCTAAATACAACGAAAGCAGAAAAAAAGGTGACAGGGATATATACAAAGGTATAACCTTTTGGTCGCCAAATGTAAATATATTTAGGGACCCAAGATGGGGTAGAGGACATGAAACTTACGGAGAGGATCCATATCTCACATCCAGACTTGGAGTTGCATTTGTAAAAGGTTTGCAGGGGGATGGGAAATATCTTAAAGCAGCTGCCTGTGCAAAACATTTTGCGGTTCACAGCGGACCGGAGGATGATAGACATCACTTTAATGCGGTTGTTTCGCAAAAAGATTTGTATGAAACCTATTTGCCGGCTTTTGAAGCTCTAGTTAAAGAAGCAAAAGTAGAATCGGTAATGGGAGCTTATAACAGAACCAACGGAGAACCTTGCAACGGAAGCAAAACCCTATTAAAGGATATTTTAAGAGACCAATGGGGCTTCGATGGACACGTTGTTTCAGACTGTTGGGCAATAAAGGATTTCCATGAAGGTCACGGAGTTACCAAAACACCAACTGAATCTGTGGCACTTGCATTACAGAGTGGTTGTGACCTTAACTGCGGAAATATGTATCTTCTTATTCTTCTTGCCCTTAAAGAAGGCAAAATTACTGAGGAGGATATTGACCGTGCAGCTATCAGACTTATGACAACCAGAATGAAGCTGGGTATGTTTGATGACGACTGTGAGTTTGATAAGATTCCTTATGAAGTAAATGACTCCGTGGAGCACAACAAACTATCACTTGAAGCTGCAAAAAAATCAATGGTATTACTTAAAAATGACGGATTATTGCCATTGGACAGCAATAAAATCAAAAATATAGCTGTTATCGGTCCGAATGCAGACAACAGTTTAGCTCTTAGGGCCAACTACAGCGGAACTCCGTCTCAAAGCATCACTATACTTGACGGTATACGTAAAAGGGTCTCCGAGGATACACGGGTATGGTATTCTGTGGGGAGTCATCTTTTCATGAACAGAGAAGAGGATCTTGCTCAGCCTGATGACAGACTTCAAGAGGCTGTTTCTATGGCGGAGAGAAGTGATGTAGTCATTCTGTGTCTCGGACTTGATGCTTCAATTGAAGGAGAACAGAATGATCAGGGTACTGTAATACTGGATGCAGGAGGAGACAAGGCTGATCTCAATCTTCCTGAATCCCAAAGAAAACTGCTTAATGCGGTTCTGGCAACAGGTAAACCTACTATTGTAGCATTGCTTTCCGGAAGCGCTTTGTCAATTGGTGAAGCAGCCGATAAGGCAGCTGCCATAGTTCAGTGCTGGTATCCGGGTTCAATGGGCGGCCTTGCATTTGCAGAAATGATATTCGGAGATTATTCTCCTGCCGGAAGACTTCCTGTTACTTTCTATAAATCAACAGAAGAACTTCCTCCATTTAAAGACTACTCTATGGAGAACAGAACCTACAAGTTTATGAAAGGTGATGCCTTGTATCCTTTCGGATTTGGCTTATCTTATACAAGTTTTGAATACTCCAATATAGTGTGTCCTCGGACTGTAAACAATGGAGAGAACCTTTCTGTATCAGTAGATGTTCAGAATACAGGAAGTGTTGATTCGGATGAAGTTGTACAGGTGTATATAAAAGATATGGAAGCTTCGGTGAGAGTTCCTAAACACAGTCTTTGTGGCTTTAAACGAATACACTTAAAGAGCGGAGAAAAGAAGACCGTGACTTTTGAAATTGATTCAAAAGCAATGACCATAGTTGACGAAGAAGGAAAACGTTATATCGAAAATGGTGAATTCACTTTGTATGTTGGCGGAACGCAGCCAGATAAGGTCAGTGAAAGATTATCAGGTAAGAAGCCGTTGGAAGTAATATTTAACGTTAAGTAGTTTTGCTATAAATTTATAATATGGGAAATTTTTTCAGTACACCTCTATATGATGGATAAAAAGTCCAACTTGTAGAGGTGTACTTTTTATGAGTAAGTTTATATTTTACTATGGATTACATAAAAAGGTTACTTTATATTTTATATAAATTTTTTGGTATTATTTTCTTTGATTTAAATAATTTACCTGAATTTAGAAAAAGTATATAATTGGTTTTATTAATACAAAAGTAGGCAATACTGAAGCAAATCCAAAGAGTGTTTAATTGCTGATTAGCTATGTTAAATACTTATTGGCAGTATAATCTGATTACATGTAGCTTTCCGGTATGCCAACTGATAGGCGAGACTGAGTAAAAGGACGGTAAATTGGGATGTACTGGTATATACTATTTGTTAAATCTGGTAAGGAATATCGAGTACAGCAATATATGAATAAAATAGCTGATAATGAAATGGCTAATCCATTTATTCCATTGCATGAATTTCTTTTTAAAATGTCAGGGGTAGTAAAAAGAGAACTAAAACCTTTATTCCCTGGATATGTTTTTATTGAGTCTAGGATGCCAGGGTATGAGTTCCTTAAAAATATGAGCAATCGAATACATTTATCAAGTGATATAGTTGGAATATTAAAATATTCCGATAATGAGATAGAAGTCAGGGAATCTGAAAAACAGATGCTGCTTGATTTATGTAATAACCAACGTTGTATCGAATCATCAAGGGGATTTATAAAGGGAGATAAAGTACATATAATGAGCGGACCTCTTAAGGGCAGGGAAAGTATAATAAGAAAAATTAATAGACATAAAAGGCAAGCTTTGATAGAGATGGAATTAATGGGAGACAAAAGAAATGTAACCGTAGCACTGGAAATCGTAGAAAAGATATAAAGATTTTACTAGTTTTTATGTTTACTATCATTATACGTGGCGGATTTATGGCAATAATAAATTGTATCAATTAAGGTTAGTAACCTGTAAATGCTTATAACCATGAGGTTGAACGACATTATTAGTTTACAGGGCAGATAAATAGTGATACAATTAGCTAAAAATAAACAGATAAATGTAATCTGTCACAAATTATGGTATTAAGGAGATTTCTATTGTATGAATGATCAGAAAGGAAAAAGTACTAATTCAATAGATGAATTTGACATAACAAATTCAAGACCCAAGTTCCCTAAACGTGCTATCGTAACCGCTGGAATGCCATATGGAAATAAAGAACTTCACTTAGGACATATTGGTGGAGTTTTTGTACATGCTGATACCTATGCACGTTTTCTTAAAGACCGCATCGGAAAAGAAAATGTAATCTTTGTGTCGGGTACTGATTGCTATGGCTCTCCTATATTGGAATATTATCGTAAGTTGGTTGATAGCGGCGATTTTGATGGGACTATAGATGAATTTGTTACTTATAATCATAAAAAGCAAAAAGAAGTACTTGATGCATATCAAATCGACATAAGTATTTTTGCAGCCTCAGCCTTAGGGCGTGCGGCCGAAATTCATAAAAAAGTTTCTTCTGATTTTATTAATAATCTGTATTCAAACGGACATCTTAAAAAGATAACTACATCACAATTCTATGATACAGAGCTTGATGTTTTTCTTAATGGACGTCAGGTTGTAGGACAATGCCCTATTGCCGGATGTTCATCAGAACGCGGCTATGCAGATGAATGCGCATTGGGACATCAGTATATGCCTATAGATTTAATTAATCCTAAAAGTACCCTTTCAGGTAAAAAACCTGAAATGAGGGATGTAACCAATTGGTACTTTGAGCTTGACGAATTTCATGATTTACTGACCCAGTGGGTAAGCCAGTTAGAGAAGGACCCAAGCTCTAGAAAATTTGTTATTAAAAGCATTGGAGAGTTTTTGGAGCCACCTGCTATATACGTAAAGAGAGATCAGATGGAAGTAGTTGAGTCTATAAAGGATAAGCTTCCTGGATATGAATTGAGAGATGAAAAAAATAAGTCATCTGTACTTATGGTGTTTAAAAATCTTTCAGAGAGAGAAGCAGCGTGTTTGGTACTTGCTGAAAACGGTGTCCGTTTCCGTACTGGAAAAACCCTTGTGCCGTTCAGATTGACGGGTAATGTCCCTTGGGGAGTTCCTTCGCCTGTATTAGAGGATATGAAGGATTTAACCATATGGGTTTGGCCGGAATCTCTTTGGGCTCCTATATCTTTTACAATGACATATCTGGAGCAACAGGAGAAAGCTTCAAATGCATGGAAAGATTGGTGGTGTTCTAAAGAAGCGCAGGTATATCAGTTTATAGGGGAAGATAATATATATTTCTATGGCCCGGTAGAAATGGCTATGTTTATGGGAAGTCAGGGCAAAGAGGTATCTGTAAATCCGCCGGAAGGCGAGCTGCAGCTGCCAAAACTGATATGTAATAACCATGTATTGTTTTTAAATAAAAAAGCCAGCAGCAGCAGTGCAATCAAGCCACCAAAGGCCGATGAATTACTTAATCACTATACATTTGAGCAATTAAGGGCCCATTTCTTAAGTCTTGGATTAGGAATTAAAAGTGTAGGTTTCCAGCCTAAACCATTCAATCCTAATGCCAATGAAAAGGACAGTGACCCTGTTTTAAAAGAAGGAAACCTGCTCTCAAATGTATTTAACAGGGCAGTAAGATCTTGCTTCTATACTGCTCAGAAGTATTATGACGGTAAAGTCCCTGTTGCAGATATAAGCAGTGAGATTCTAGAGGAATCAAAAAAGACCATACTTGAATATGAAAGATTGATGTTCAAAACAGATTTTCATTTGGTTATGAGCCTTATGGACAGCTACATCAGAAATATTAATAAATACTGGTCAAAGTATATTAAGCAGGCAGAGCAGGATAATGATGATGAGTTAAGAACAAAGGTATTGGTTGATTCTTTTCATATGGTGAGAACTGCAACTGTTCTTATGCATCCGATTGCACCAAAGGGAACAGAGATGATACTTGAATATCTTAACCTTGGTGAGGAATTCTGGAATTGGGAGCGTATATTTGATACTATTTATGATTTCATGGAGGATCCCGAAAATCATAAGCTGAGGTTCCTAGAACCAAGAGTTGATTTTTTTGAAAAGCATCCAAGTCAAATACAAGAAAAAAAGTAATTTAAGAATAATTTTTTATGGAACCTGTCACAATAAAAACGAAAATACAATATAATTTTCGGAGGCAAAAGATAATGTCAAAAAAACAACAGCCTGATCAAAGGAAGGCAAGAGTTAAGACAAGTGCCGGACAGGTTCCTAATCCTGGTCAAAAGACCAACAAAGAAGTTACTACTCCAAAGTAAATTTTAAATTTAAAAAAGGCAAAACCAGCAATTCGCTGGTTTTGCCTTTTTCACTTCCTGCAAAAATATCTGAAATAATTACCACCAGACATTTTATGGTTTAAATCCATATTGAAACATAAAAAAGTTTATTTTAAAGAATACTGTAAATGAGCTTGATAATAGTAATAAATATGATACAATATTCCTGTATTTTTGACAAATTTATTCAAAATACGTCATAAAATTACCCTGTTTTTGAAAGTACTGGTAATAGCTATGACGATATGATTTCAGGAGGGGAAACAATGAGTTTTTTTGAAAGGCAATTCAAACTAAAAGAGAGTGGGACCAATGTTGCAACTGAAGCAATGGCTGGATTCACTACCTTTTTTACAATGGCTTATATCATTTTTGTAAACCCTACTATTCTGGGGCAGACGGGTATTCCTAAAGGTGGGGTATATGTTGCAACAATACTTGCAGCAGTTGTAGGAACACTTATTATGGGCTTATTTGCTAATGTTCCTTATGCGCAAGCTCCAGGTATGGGATTAAATGCATTTTTTACTTTTACAGTTGTATTCGGTTTGAACTATACTTGGCAGCAGGCTTTGGCAATGGTGTTTATCTGCGGTGTCATAAACATAATTATTACGGTAACTCAGGTAAGAAAGTTGATTATTAAGGCTATTCCTGAATCCCTTCAGTTAGCTATAGGCGGTGGTATTGGATTATTTATCGCTTATATAGGTTTCAAAAGTGCAGGATTTATAAAATTTACATCTGAAGGCAAGTCTTATGCACCACTTCAAATTTTAGGAGATGACCCAACTTCCGCTACGGTGGTGGCTGATGGTGCAAATGTAGTTCCGGCTTTTGTGAATTTCACAAGTCCGGTTGCCCAGGTAGCACTGATAGGTCTTGTAATAACAGCTGTTTTAATGATTCTTAAATTAAAAGGTGCAATACTTATAGGTATAATTGCATCTACTATAATCGGTATTCCATTAAATGTTACAGACATTTCAATGTCTTCTTCATACAATTTAGCTGACGTTACCCAGACGGCATTTAAAATGGACTTTGTAGGTCTGTTCAATGACCCTGGGAAGTTGGCCCTTGTTTTGGTAACAATTCTTGCATTCAGCTTATCAGATACATTTGATACAATAGGAACTTTCATCGGGACAGGCCGTAAAAGTGGTATATTCGATGACAAGGATGAAGCTGAGCTGTTTGCAGGAAAAGGCTTTAAGTCTAAAATGGATAAGGCACTGTTTGCAGATGCTATTGCTACATCAATTGGTGCATTATTTGGTACATCAAACACAACAACATATGTTGAAAGTGCAGCTGGTATAGGCGCTGGAGGAAGAACAGGTCTTACATCGGTATTTACTGCCATACTTTTTGCTTTGTGTCTGCTGTTTGCACCTATTGCAGGAGTAATTCCGGCTGCTGCTACGGCACCGGCGTTAATAATTGTTGGGGTACTGATGATGGGAAGCTTTGCAAAAATAAAATGGGATGACTTTGAAGAGGCTTTGCCGGCATTCTTTACAGCAGCATTAATGCCGTTTGCATACAGTATATCAAGCGGTATCGCTTCTGGATTTATTATGTATGTAGTTGTAAAGATATTTAAAGGAAAAGCAAAGTCTGTACACCCTGTCATGTACATTGTAACGGTATTATTTTTAGTAAATTATTTATTAACTGCATTGCTTAAACTTTAGCATATTCCCCCATTTTACTTCCTTTGTATGGACAGTCGGATAAATAATACTGTTCATACAAGGGTAGTTTTTTTATAAGCAATATTATAAAATATATAAATTAAAAATATATGGAAAATGGAAAGGAAACTCGTATATGCCGTTAATTGATATGCCATTGGCAGAACTAAAAAAGTATAATGGAATTAATCCGTGCCCGCCGGATTTTGACGAATACTGGGCTAAGGCAAAGGAAGAACTGGAAACTGTTGACCCTCAGGTTGAACTTGTTCCGTCTAACTTTCAGGTACCTTTTGCAGAATGCTTTGACCTTTATTTTACAGGAGTAAGGGGAGCAAGGGTACATGCTAAATATTTACGCCCTAAAGGAGTAAATAAACCACATCCTGCTATACTGCAATTCCATGGGTATACAAGCAACAGTGGTGACTGGAATGACAAATTGAATTTTGTTGCCATGGGGTACTCGGTTGCAGCTCTTGATGTTCGTGGTCAAGGAGGATACTCAGAGGATTCTGGATGTGTAAAGGGGGATACTGTCCACGGTCATATAATAAGAGGACTGGATGATAACCCTGAAAATATGTTTTTCAGACATGTATTTCTTGATACGGCTCAACTGGCTAAAGTTGTAATGTCAATGCCAGAGGTCGACGAGAACCGAGTAGGGGCTATGGGATTTTCCCAAGGAGGAGCTTTGACTCTTGTCTGTGCATCATTAGAACCTCGTATTAAAAGACTTGCACCTGTATATCCATTCCTGTGCGACTACAAAAGGGTTTGGGAAATGGATTTAGCAAAGGATGCATATAGTGATATCAGAGATTACTTTAGACTCTTTGACCCCCTTCATGAGAGAGAAGATGAAGTCTTCGAGAAATTGGGGTATATAGATGTGCAATATCTTGTCAAACATATAAAAGGAGAGGTTCTTATGGGTGTGGGACTGATGGATAATATATGTCCGCCTTCAACACAGTTCTCAGCTTATAATAAAATTACTTCTAAAAAGCAGATGCTGATTTATCCTGATTACGGACATGAGAATATTCCTACAATTATGGATAAAATCTATCAGTTTATGCTGGAACTTTAAAATAGAGGCACCCGGCTGAGGTAAGTAAGAAATATCAGCCAGGTGCCTTATCTATTATCTTATGCCATATTGAAAAAGTAATCGTCTATTTTAAGCCTTAAATCATGATTTATTTTATCAACTATATCATAATCAATTGCATCTATATATATGTTTTCAAGGTCGTCGTTAAGGTCTTTAGCTTTGGCAAGATAGTGTGTACCTTCGCGAATCAACCCTTTATATCTTGCGATGATATCTTCGAGTTCTGCTTTGAATTCCTCATCGGTACCGGGTTTAATGGCATAGGAGTATATATCTATAATTCTATCGGTATCTTTGGAAGGGAAATACTCATGAGGAGAGGTACTGTCAAATACAGCTACTGACAATTCTCTGATAATAACCATATCAAGACTGGCGGGATCAAAACCGCAGTGATATATCTCCACATCAAATCCTCTGTCCTTGGCAGATTGGGCTATTTTTTTCAGCATGGTAGATTTGCCCGAGCCAGGTCGCCCCTTAATAAAATACCTGCTTGACATATCAGAAGTAAGGTCCATAACAAAATCCACAGACCCTTTAGGTGTAGCACCTCCAAAGAAGCGGTTCTTGACACCTGCCTGCTTGTCTTTAGAATTATTACCGATTATAGTATTGATAGTCTCTTGAGTAAGTTCATTCATTTTGTTAAAGTCAATATTTGAAATATATATCTTTTCCCACTCATCATGAACTCTCAAGGCCTGGGCAAAGAAATTATAAGCACTTTCATAGCACATAGCAATTTGCTTATTAATTTTAAGAATTTCGTCTTTATGAGGGATTAATTTTTTACTGTCCCATGCAGTTCCAAGGTTTATGTACTCTTCAATTGCTCCAGGAGCCCTGGGCTCTACCACGTGAGGATATGTTCCGTCAACAACGCCTATTCCCAAGGAGGGAAGAATAATACCATCTACGGAGCTATTATCACAAGGGGAATGAATGTACTCTACGTCAAAACCTCTGTTGTACCACTCCTTGCCGAGCCTTTTCATAAGGGTAGATTTTCCAGTAGCAGGACCTCCTTTAAGAATAAAAAGTCTGTCGAGAAAATTAATATTGTCGTCTAAGTAATTTACAAATCCCTTCGATGAGTTTGCGCAGGCATAATAGTTAATAATTTTTGCACACAAAAAACATTCCACCTTTCAACAACTTAGGTATTATATTCTAGAATATGCAAATACTAGTAATATTGCTAAAGCATTTAACTAAAAATAACCACTTTGGCCAGGTGTGTCATGCAATATATATGATTAAAATACTTCTTTTTTAAAAGTAAGAAATTATATTGCACTAAATTAAAAACATTATAAAAATAAATGTATACCTTTAATTTTCTAATAATGAGCTTGTTAAAAATATAAGTATATTCATGTATAAAAATACACACATGAAATATTAAAACTTTAAAATTGCATATTTTCTTTTAAAAATAAAAATGTGACAAAAACATGTGTTGAAATTTATACAACTGTATGTTAAGATGGTTAGTGAAAAAATTATCAAATAAATTGCTTACTTGAAATACTGAATAGTAGCGTGTTAATCACAAATACTACTCATTGATAGCAGTATATTTTTATAAATTGAAGGGAGAATTACAATGACTACAAACAAGAAATTAGAAGCTTGGGTTAAAGAAATTGCCGACATGTGTCAGCCAGATCAGATATACTGGTGTGATGGTTCTCAGGAAGAAAACGATCGTCTTTTAAAAGAGATGGTTGATTCCGGATTGGCTAAACCTTTAAATCCTGAAAAACGTCCTGGTTGTTACTCTTTCAACAGTGATCCTTCTGACGTTGCTCGTGTTGAGAACAGAACATATATCGCTTCAAAGACAAAAGAGGAAGCAGGACCTACTAACAACTGGATTGATCCAAATGAATTAAAAGCTACTATGAAAGACCTTTACAAAGGTTGCATGAAGGGAAGAACAATGTATGTAATTCCTTTCTCAATGGGACCTATAGGTTCACCAATATCAAAAATCGGTGTTGAAATTACTGATAGCCCATACGTTGTTGTTAACATGAGAATTATGACTCGTATTGGAACAAAAGTATTGGAAACTCTCGGTGATGGAGAATTTGTACCATGCTTGCACTCAGTAGGAGCTCCTTTAGCTGAAGGCGAAAAAGATACAAAATGGCCTTGCGCTCCAATCGAAAAGAAATACATCAGCCACTTCCCAGAAGAAAAAACTATCTGGTCATATGGTTCAGGATACGGCGGAAATGCTTTGCTTGGTAAGAAGTGTTTCGCTCTCCGTATAGCATCAGTTATAGCTCGTGAAGAAGGCTGGTTGGCTGAACATATGCTTATCCTCAAGCTTACTGATCCTAAAGGCAATGTTAAATATATCTGCGGTGCTTTCCCAAGTGCTTGTGGTAAGACTAACCTTGCTATGCTTGTTCCTACAATTCCAGGATGGAAAGTTGAAACAATCGGTGATGATATAGCTTGGATGAAGTTCGGAAAAGACGGAAGATTGTATGCTATCAATCCTGAAGCAGGATTCTTCGGTGTTGCTCCTGGTACATCATTGGATTCAAATCCAAATGCTATGCACAGCATTGAAAAGAACACTATCTTCACTAACGTTGGTGTAACTGACGATGGAGATGTTTGGTGGGAAGGTATGGGAGTAGATGCTCCTGCTCACTTAATTGATTGGCACGGAAAGGATTGGACACCAAGTTCAGAAACTCCTGCTGCTCATCCAAATGCTCGTTTTACAGCACCTGCAAGCCAGTGTCCTGTTATAGCTCCTGAGTGGGAAGATCCTGCTGGAGTACCAATATCAGCTATATTGATAGGTGGACGTCGTCCAAGCACTATTCCATTGGTACATCAGAGCTTTGACTGGAACCATGGTGTATTCCTTGGCTCAATAATGGGTTCAGAAATCACTGCAGCCGCTATCTCCGACAAAATCGGTCAGGTTCGTCGTGACCCATTCGCAATGCTTCCATTTATAGGCTATAATGTAAATGACTATTTACAACACTGGTTAGATGTTGGAGCAAAGGCTGACCCAGAAAAGCTTCCAAAGATATTCTATGTTAACTGGTTCCGTAAAGATGAAAACGGAAAATGGTTGTGGCCTGGATATGGTGAAAACAGCCGTGTTCTCAAGTGGATATGTGAAAGAGTATCAGGTGAAGGTAAGGCTGTTAAGACTGAAATCGGTTATATGCCTACTGAAGATGCTATCGATGTTGAAGGTCTGAACGTTTCAGCTGAAGACATGAAAGAGCTTCTTAAAGTTAATAAGGAAGAATGGCTCAAAGAAGTTGAGTCAATCAAAGCTCACTATGAGACTTATGATATAAACAAGGTTCCTGCTGAATTGAAGAAGCAGCTTGCTGACCTCGAAGCTAGATTGAAGGCTTAATTTGATAAATTATTGATTTGAAAAATAGATAAAAACCCGATGGTTTAGGCCATCGGGTTTTTGTTAATTTTTCAATATTCATTTTGCATAATTATTTTCCCTGTGATATATTTGGATGGGGGTGAATAGATTTGAATAAAAAAATTCTTAGCATTTTAGGCGATTATTATCATGACCATGACATAGCATTTACAGCACTCAAAAAGGCAGTCGATATGTTAAATAAATCAGGGCTTCATACATTCGAACTTATTGATTCTGATGTAGACGGCCTTGAGGAAGCACTATCCCAGAAATATGACCTTGTTATTTTGGGCAAAGAAAACAGAATTAATCCCACTGATGAAGTTGTAAACAAGTGGATGACTCGAGATATTGAAAAGAAGATTGTTGATTATGTAAACAACGGTGGAAGCTGGATGGCATGGCATGCAGGTTTAGCGTTGTATGATGAGACAGGAGAATACACAAAGATGATGGGTGGATATTTTTTAAGCCATCCAAACGAACACAGGATTGTAAAGTATATTCCTAAAGAAAATAGCAGTGGAATCAGTCTGAAGGAATCCTTTGAGGCAATGGATGAACATTATTTTGTAAAATATAATCTTGACAAAAGTCTTGTATTCCTTGACAGTGAATCCTCATACGGTGAATCTGAAGCAGGTTGGGCTCGTGAATTTGGGGCCGGAAGAATTTGTTGCCTTGCTCCTACACATAGAGAAGAAGGTCTTACAAATAAAGTGATGATTGAGACTTTGAGGGATTGTATCTCTTGGTGCTGCAAACTGTGAACATAGTTGCTTTTAGTTTGACTAAATACGGGGGTGTAGTATTTGCTAAGCGATGATTTTATTTTAAAGGGCAAAACCGCTAAATCTTTATATAACCGTTTTGCAAAGGATGCGCCGGTTTACGACTATCACTGTCATCTTTCTGCGAAAGAAATTTATGAAGATGAGACTTTTACGGATATTTCATCCATATGGCTAGGATATGACCATTATAAATGGAGGACAATGCGTTTTGCTGGAGTACCTGAGGAATTTATCACTGGAAAAGTAGACGGACGTACCAAATTTAAAATGTGGGCAAAAACCTGTGAAAGACTTATAGGAAGTCCTCTTTACCATTGGGCTAATATGGAGTTGGAAACTTACTTTGGAGTAAATGAAGTTTTAAAGGAAAGCAATGCAGATAAAATATACGATTACTGCAATGCAAAAATAAGGGAGGATAAACTTTCTCCAACAAAAATGATAAGGTCTTCTAATGTAAAGCTAATTTGCACAACCGACGACCCGGTTGACTCCCTTGAATATCATTTACTGCTAGGAAAGAAGACTGACAAAGGATTTGAGGTTTTACCTACTTTCAGACCGGATAATGCCTTAAAGATACTAAATGATAATTTTGTTGAGTACATAAAAAGACTCGAGACTTCTGCAAATATAAAGATTATAACTTACAAGGACTTATTAGCTGCTCTGAAAAACAGAATTGAATTTTTCAGCCAGGTAGGATGTGTTCTCTCGGATCACTCTCTTGAAAGTCTTGCTTATTTCCCTACAGAATTTGATGAAGCTGGCAATATATTTGAAAAGAGACTTAATGGAGAGACTGTATCAGTTGAGGAAGCTGAAAAATATAAGCTGTACACTCTTGGTGTTTTAGCAGAAGAATATAAAGAGGCTGGATGGGCAATGCAGCTGCACATTGGAGCTATTAGAAGCACCAATGATACTATGCTGAAAAAGGTTGGCGTTGATTCGGGGTTTGATATTATGAATGATTTTCGAATTGCTGAACCATTAGCAAAGCTCCTTAATGACATGGATAAAAAGAATTCCATGCCTAAGACAATTTTGTATACGCTAAATTCCAAGGATAACCTGGTATTATCTTCCCTTCCTCATTGCTTTACGGAGGCTGGTATTCCTGGAAAGGTGCAATTTGGGGCAGCATGGTGGTTCAATGACCACAAGGAAGGTATAACAGCTCACCTTAAAGCCATTGCAGATCAGGGCATGTTGGCATACTTTGTAGGAATGCTTACAGACTCCAGAAGCTTTTTGTCTTACGTAAGACACGATTACTTTAGAAGGATTCTGTGTTCCTTTGTCGGTGATCTTGTTGACAATGAAGAATTTGCCGACGATGATGATATATTGGGGGAAATTATTGAAGGAGTATGCTATAAAAATATAGTTAGCTATCTGGGTTTATAAAGTTTGTTTATAAAGAGGGTTAATTTATCTTAAAGATTGCGATAAATTAACCCTTTATATATATTTCTAAGATAATACTTCAGCAAGCTTTTTTGCTTCTGTAATTTGCTCCATACAAGAGTAATTTCGGCATACATATGCTGCAGTCTTATCATTTTGCTCTTTATAGCCTTCCACAAAAGGAGCAATTTCAGTAAGCTCAGGTGTTATATTAGAAATGGCTACGGCAAATGGTAAATATTTACTATTGTAAGTATCTACTAATTCCTTATGCTTTGTCCCTGTAATAACTACCTCAGACGATATATCAGATATGGAATACATATAGCTACAAAGCATGTAACTGTGTCCGGTTGGGGCTGCTTCCATCTGATTACTAAAGAAATCTATTATGGCTTTTGCTCTGTTTTCATACTCATGATGACCGGTTATTCTTGCTAATCGCAGAAGATTCATTGCTGCAACGGAGTTCCCGGATGGTATAGCACCATCATAACTTTCTCGTGGCCGAGATATAAGTTTTTCAGAATCATGTCCATATAAAAATAGTCCTGCAGAATTTTTTTCGCCAAAGAGATTTAACATTGCATCTGTCAGTTTTACGGCTCTTTTTAGATAAATAGTTGTAAACGTAGCCTCATATAATTCAAGTAATCCCCAGACAAGGAATGCATAGTCTTCCAGGTAAGCGGGAAAAACTGATTCACCGTCACGGTAGCGTGCCAGCAAACGTCCGTCAGTTCTAATAAGTTTTTTATAAATGAAATCAACGCACCTTTTGGCCGATTCGATGTATCTTTCTTCACTGAAAATTCTGCCGCAGTATGCCATTGCAGCTATCATAAGACCGTTCCAGGATGTCAGAACTTTGTCATCTTTGTACGGATGAATTCTTTTTTCTCTGTGGGCAAATAGTTTTTTACGGCATTCCTCTGCAAAGTGCTTTTGCTGTTCGGATAAAGTGCCTGTTTCAATAAGGTTTGGTATGTTCAGTCCTTCAAAGTTTCCTGGAGAGGTTATGTCAAATAATTTGCAGTACTCATCTCCATCTTTAGAGCCGAGTACGCTAATTACTTCCTCTTGGGACCAAACATAAAACTTGCCTTCAACACCCTCGGAATCAGCATCTTCAGCGGAATAAAAAGCTCCTAATTGAGATGTCATATCACGTTGCACATAATCAAGTATCTGTCTGGCCGTTTCTTCATAGTTTTTGTTTCCGGTTGCAGAATACGTTTCTCCGTATGCAATAGCTAAAAGTGCATTGTCGTACAACATTTTTTCAAAATGTGGAACAAGCCACTTTTTATCTGTTGAGTATCTGCTGAAGCCAAAGCCTATATGATCAAAAATTCCACCGTTTTTCATTGATTCAAGGGTCTTTTCAACCATTTCAAGTGCAAAAGGCTCTTTCTGAGTGTACCAGTATCTGAGCAAAAAGAGCAGCGTATGTGGAGATGGGAATTTGGGAGAGGCTCCGAAGCCTCCATATTTGCTGTCAAAATTATATTTAAAATGTGTAAATGCCTCATGTATAATGTCTTTTGAAATTTCTGTTTCAATAGAAACTTCTTCTTGAGTTAAATGCTCTATAATGTTCTTTGCTGATTCTAATAGGTTATCTCTTTTGCTGTCCCATGCTTCTTTTACAGATTCAAGCAAAGATATAAGCCCCATAAAGCCTCTGCTGTCTTCTTTCGGAAAATACGTTCCTGCATAAAACGGCTGTCTGTCAGGGGTTAGAAATACTGTGAGTGGCCATCCGCCGTGACCGGTTAGCGCCTGACAAACGGACATGTAAATGCTGTCTATATCAGGTCTTTCTTCACGATCAACCTTTATACATATAAAATCCCGGTTCAATATGTGTGCTACTTCTTCGTCCTCAAATGATTCACGTTCCATTACATGGCACCAGTGACAGGTTGAATAGCCAATGGAAAGAAAAATTGGCTTATCTTCGCTTACTGCACGGGCAAATGCTTCAGGGCCCCAAGGATACCAGTCAACAGGGTTATATGCATGTTGCAGTAAGTAAGGGGATTTTTCATTTACCAATTTATTGGGTGTTTTATGACTTGTCATGGGCATCACCACCTTTCTAATTTTATAGTCTTGCTTATTTTATAACACAAAACTATTATTCCAAAAAGTTAATGATGTATTCTGTTTTGAGTATAATTATTAGAAGCAAGATTGAGTAACCGCCAAGTAAGGCGATTTTTATTTGCCCGATTAATATTGATAATGGTTATCAATTAACACATCTAGCAATACATCAATGTTATTGAACGATTCGAGTTACTTATTCTTAACTGTATGGAAGCATTGATTTTAGTGCATTGTAGAAGGTACTTAACATCTTGATATTGAACATATCTTCCTAAACCATTGATATTAATGCATTTGGTCGATGTAATTAGCGAGGCATTATTTGTGTAGTAAATTGAAAACCATTCGGCAATCAATAAATCCTTGGTTATAAAAGAAGTTTTGGTAATCAACTGATAGCTTCTCATATAACGCGTCAAGCTTTAAGATTAAAGCATAAGTTTCTTTAGATAATAATTGCTCCAGTTTCTTTAAAATATCTGTATATTGATTATAAAAGTCAGTATATTGAGAAGACTTGTTAAATTCATTACTTAGGTCATTAATCCTATCCTCTATACATGATAGAATGAAGCTTTCCATATTCTTACCATCATTAAAGCTAGAAAACATATATATTTCCCTCCAAAGTAAAAATGGAGGGAAAATTAAAAAGTGCGAATAGGTATAACCCTACACGCACTAGTAATTGCAAAAAGAAATAAAACCAAGTATAATAAAAACTGGTTGCTGTGGTGGACGAAAGTCCATACGTGTGGGTGGTGATGCACCTGCATGAGTTTCTAGGTGTTGCAAGCACTTAGAAATCACGGCAACTATTTAATTTTCCCTAAAATGATTATATCCATTATGGGATATTTTTGCAAGATGTTTATATTTTACATCTACAAGATAATAGTCCGAACTAATCCAATTAACCTTAAAAAAACCAAATTATTTATATTTCTATCTCATAATACAATTTATGTAGTGTTTGTAAAAATGTTACAATTAATGTAAAATCAATATATCTAAAAACATTATTGAGATAGTGGGGGTGTAACATATGAAAGCTATTCAAACAAGTATGTTATCATTTATGCAACAACCAAAACAACAGTTTATGATTCCTGTATACCAAAGAACATACAAGTGGACAAGGCTCAATTGCAAACAACTTTTAGATGATATTCTAAGGGTAAGTAAGTATGAGAATAGAACACATTTTATTGGCTCAATAGTATACATAACGGATGAATACTATCAAGCAACTAAAATAAATCAATTAAGTATTATAGATGGTCAGCAAAGGATTACAACAATATCATTATTGTTGTTGGCTATGTGTAAATATTTAAAGGAAAATCCAAATAACTTTGACACTATTCCAGAGGAGTTATTTAATGAATATTTGATAAATAATACATATAGGAATAAATATGAGAATGAGTTTATAAAGTTAGATTTGTTGCATTGTATTTGAGAAAATCTAGGGGCGATGAAGAGAAAGACCTTCAAAAACATAGAAATACATTGGTTGAAATTTGTGACAAAAACGGTTGGAAATATGTTGAGTATGTTGAAATTGGTTCATCCGATAGTATTGATATGAGACCTAAATTCAAACAACTATTGAACGAAATAGAAACAGAATTATACGATGCCATCCTAGTTATGGATTATGATAGATTGTCTAGGGGAGATTTAGGAGACCAAAGTAAAATAAAGAAGGCGTTTCAAAAATCAAATACACTTATTATTACTCCAAGTAAAGTTTACGACTTAAATAATGATTTAGATGATACATATAGTGATTTTCAAGGACTTTTTGCAAGACTAGAATATAAAACAATTACTAGAAGATTAAGACAAGGTAAGAAAGCAGGGGCAAAAATGGGGAATTGGACTAATGGGATTCCCCCATTCCCCTATGAATATCAAAGATGGGAAAATAAATATAATGAAAAAGGATTGGTAGTCAATGATGATAAACTTGAAATATATAGATATATAATAGGACAAGCTTTAAATAATATTACACCTCAAAATATTGCAATAGACTTGAATAAAAAGAACGTACCCAGTCCTAGTGGTAGAAAGTGGACTAATGTAACTATTCATAGAATCTTGGTTGATGAGACACATTTGGGTAAGATAATTACAAATAAAACTATAGGAGATGGACACAAAATAAAAAAGTCAAGTGCCAAGGCTTACAGAGAGTTACCTAGAAGTGAATGGAACATAGTTGAAAACTGTCACCAAGCAGTTAAAACTCAACTTGAACATGATACTATTATTGAAATAATAGAGAAGCGTAAACTTGTACCCACAAGAGCAAGGGCGTCAACTTATGAATTGAGTGGATTGATTAAGTGTGGGGTATGCGGATATGGTTCAACTTTTCAGCGTAAAAAAAATGGTTATATTCTTTTAAAACCTTGTTGGCATGTATCTGATATAGGTGAAAAATGCAGTAATAGAGGGGGAAGCTATAAGGATTTGTTAAATACCGTAAAATCAGAAGTTAAGACATTTCTTAATGATTCAATTAATCAGTTACTTAATAGCAATGAGAAAATGCTTGAGACAGATATTAAGAATTTCAAAAATGATATGAATAAAAAGCAAAAGGAATATGATAAATATATATCTGCACTTAATAAAGTAAATGAAAGCTATGAATTGGGTGATTATAAGAGGGAAGAGTGGTTACAAAGAAGAGCAAACTGGGAAACAAAAATTTATCAAACTAAAAATGAAATTGAAAGTTTAGAAAGGAAAATTGATAATTTAAAAAGGATTAATCCTGAGGATAGGATTAAATATTATAATGATATACTCTTAAACCTAGATAGTTTAAATGTCAAAGACTTAAATAATGTATATAGAAAGTTGATTAAGTCAATTGTCTGGAAGAGGGTAGGAGAGGATGCAGAAGTGGAAATTGAATATAATTAACTAACTTTACCCGATTTTATAATGAATGATTGGTGTGATTTGGCACATTAAATGGATTTGTATCAATATTCGAATTTATTGACAGTATGGATTCTACTGTTCATCTGATAAAGCTACAGTTTACAAAATACGTTCTTTTTTGTCATCGTCTCCAAAATGCTTCTGTCTCAAAGAAACTCAAAAAATATAATCAAAATATAAAAAAAGTAAAATTAAGCAAAACTTTTCATTAAAAAAAACCGTTATAAATAATGAAAGGAGCTGAGAGGTGGATGGATGGATGAATTTGAAAAAATATATATAAGTTATAACAAAAAGGTTTTTTATTATTTAAAGAACTTATGTAATAATGATAAACTTGCTGAAGACCTTACACAAGAGGTATTCTATAAAACATTAGTTTATTTATCAACTAGTGCTAGTGCGAATATAAATGTAGGTCTTTCATGGTTAATCAAAGTTGCTCATAATTTATTTATTGATTATATTAGAAAAAATAAAATTAATATAACCACATTGGATAATTTGGTAAACGTCCTAGAGGCATCATCAATAGATATTGATTTTAAAATGGATTTTGAAATTTTACTAAAGAGTATCCCCACAAAATATAGAGTTTTGTTATTACTTAATAACTATTTTAGTTTCACGTATGCAGAGATGTCAAGCATAATGAATTGTAGTGAATCGGCTATAAAGGCTTCTTTGTTTAGGGCAAGGAAAAAGTTTAAGGAGGTTTTTAAAAATTATGAAGAGAGAACAATCAAATGAATGTGAAAAGTTTCAGGAATTATTGCCCCAATTTTTAAATGGGAAACTTAATGAAGCAGATAGTGAAAGTTGTGAAAATCATCTGAAGAATTGTGATAAGTGTAAAAAAGATTTTGAACAAGCTGAACAGAATACATTATTAAATGGAGATGAAAATTCAATTGGAAGACTTAAGCATTTAAGGCTTAAATTTTTAAGAAAAATTGTAATCAGTGTTATTTGTACAATTTTAGTAATTGTTTTATTATTTGGCTTTATAGCTCCACTACTACTGAGCAGTTTATTCCACACACGTATGCAGAATACGGAACAGGCCTTAAGAGATTATGTTCAGTTTACCATACCAAGCTCTCAAATTAAGTCAATGACTATAAATCAAGGTTTATTCAGTATGACTGCAAGTTGTAAATATGAGGTTTATAGCAATGAAGGGCAATACGTAAATAATGAGATCAAGCTTGTAATGCCTAATGTATTTTTTAAATCAACAATATCAAAAGAGAATACTACTACTGATATTTTGAATTATGAGCAGATTTCTCAGGAAGGTTCAAGCACGTTAGAATCAAAATGGAACAAGCTTGAAAAAATTAAACAAGGAACAGTAACAAAACTTGCAATTTTTTTAAAAAACCCAATAAATATTGATAATGTAGAGGGGATATTTGGATCAAGAAGTGTAATGGATTATATCTGGTTTGAAATTGACACAGGTAGCAAATTTACTGAATATGATATATTGTACCCTCATTGGGGATTCCCGAAAAAATACAATTCCGGGAAGTCAGGTGTTAGAGAACTTTCATTTAAAACTGATTCTATTAATTTCAAGAATGAAATGAACAACTTTGAGAATATATCCAATTTATTAGGAATTAAGAATATTGAATCCAAGATTTCTAGTATAAATAAATATATAAGTGAGAATGGAATTAAAGTAAAATCAATAATTATACAATCATCGACTGATAATATACTGAAATTGAAAGATAATGCGGAAATATCAAATATTCAAATAATTAAAGTAGGTTTTGACTATTAACTGACTAAGTATTCTGTCAATGCCTGTAAAATAGTATTATAATTTACAAGCATTAACAGAAAAAGCATAATATGCTAATATATCTCTCGAAGTGCACTTCAAATTAATTTAACATAGGAGATATATTAATGAAAAAAATATTATCAATTTTTGTAGTATTGGCACTTGTACTTTCAGTTTGCTCTTCGAATATTTTTGCAGAATCAGGCATAAAGGTCAAATTTGAATCAAAAAATCAAGTTAAAGAATATCTTGAAAAGGCTAAAAATGGAGATGTTGAAGCAAAAGAAGCATTTCAGGATTTAAAAGCTTTTAAAAAAGAAGAAGTAAATAAGGTACTTAAGGATGTTAAACTTACCGCAGCTGAAAAAGTTAAATCAATCAAGTTTGATGATGGTAGTGAAATAGTCCTAGAAGTTAAACAAAATATAGATAACCAAGAATCTTCTGAAATCCAATTACAGGCAACAGTTCCAGTAGAATGGTCATATTTATATCAGTTGAAGGTACTTGGGATTGAAGTGGCTAGATATACGGTTATAATGAATTATGAATATGATACGTCCGCGTCCTCAAAGTATTGCTCTAATATGACTTCTTCTGACGCTGGGAGTTCCGTATTCCCATATACTGTTATTGATAAAGGTACTACTCCAATTAAGACATCTGGTTCAGAAGTAAAGTGTAAAGGGGAAGCTCAAGTTAAAGTAGATAAAGGTGTCACTTTCATGAATTATACTGTATTTTTAACATGTTATGGGTATAAGGATTTTACTAGTAACTACTCTACATATATTACAACATGATATATTTTAAACAGTACTGTATATGACAATGGAAATAGTATAGGAGATTTTCTCCTATATTATTTTTAGCGATGGTGGGGAATATGAACATAGAAAAAAACAAAATTACAAGTTTTCAAATTATATTGAGTGTTTCTATATTAATATTGTTAATAGGGTCTATTATATTTAGGTTGTCTTTTAGAAAGGATTTTAATGATTATTATTTTGAAGACCAGTGGTATCTTAAAAACATTAACTATATGAATTCATTAAAATTTATAGATAAAGATGAAATTCAAAAGGTAAAAGTAGCGTTGATAGATGGGCCTGTTGATACGGATAGTAATGATTTAACAAAAGGTGACATTATTGTAAAATATATACCTAGAAATTTAGTAAATAAGAAATTTGATACAAGTCATGCTACACATCTTTGTAGTATAATGATTGCTAATAGTAATAACAAAGAAGGAATATCAGGATTAATACATGGTGCGAAAGTCTTTTCTTATGTTATAACAGATGGGGAAAATTCTGCAAAATCTAATGATGTTATCGATGCTATTAATGCTGCAATTAATGATAAGGTAGATGTAATTAATTTAAGTTTTGGAAGTTATCGCTATTCCAAACAGGAGGAGGATTTAATTAACAAGGCTTTAAATAATAATATTGTTGTTGTTGCATCTTATGGAAATAATGGAGAGAAAAGAGGTATGTATCCTGCTATATATACCGGGGTCATATCTGTAGGAGCTGTTGATAAGGATAATGATTTGACTATATTTTCAAATTACGGAGAAAGCTTAAGCGTCGTCGCCCCTGGCTACGAAATCATGGGTATAACAGGAAAGAGGAAATATAGAAAAATTTCAGGTACTTCCCAAGCAACTGCAATAGTTTCTTCTCTTGCTGCTGCTATCAAATCAAAGGATAAATCGTTATCCCCTATAGAAGTTAAAAGTATAATTGAGAATTCATGCAAGAAAATAGATAAAGGTAGTAATCAACAATATTATGGGCATGGACTAATAGATTATGAGAAGGCATTGAAAAGTATAACTTAAGAATTTTTGTTCACAGATAAGTCTATAATTCTCTGTTTATTAGTATATTTTAAAAACATGACACCAGTGACAGGTTGAATAGCCAATGGAAAGAAAAATTGGCTTATCTTCGCTTACTGCACGGGCAAATGCTTCAGGGCCCCAAGGATACCAATCAACTGGGTTGTGAGCGTGTTGGAGAAAGTATGGGGATTTTTCGTTGATTAGTCTATTGGTTTGCTTACTATAATATTCAAATCAAAATTACCGTTAATTGAAAAGTTAAATTCCACTGTAAATTTTAATTCCACAATGAAGAGTAAATTCCACTAAATCAAGTCTTTGAACTATATTCTTTGTGCCTGAAATATAGTATAATAAGCATACAGAAAATTGCTCTGAAGAAAAAATTGCATGGCAAACAGCCGACTGGAGGATTTTTTGTAAAACTAAATTCCACTCGGAATAGAGTTGATATTGAGGTTTCTATCCGCAGTTTTAACTCTTGGTTTGTGTTTCTATTTCAGCAGTTTTGGTTTTAGGATGATATCGTCGCAGGATATCTCTCTTAGTCCGAATGCATTTAATGCATGTTTTTCCAGTAGCAATTGAGCCAGTTCTAATGGGGTTCTACCATTTAGACTGGCTCTTGCTGTACTGTTAATATGATTTGCAAGTCTTGTTACATCCCATTGCGTCAGTTTATCAAAGGATGAGCCTTTGGGAAGAACAGAACGTATATATTCGTGGTTCTTTTCTATACCTGGTTTTTGCCACGAAGCCATAGGATCACAAAAAAATATGGATGTGCGTATGGTATTATCAATCCCACATTCCAGTCCTTCTGGGTTTGAAAATTCCGTACCTCTGTCTGTTAAAATAACTGGAAATGTGTTGTAGAAGCCGATAGGAGACATTTTTTCTTCCAGATGGTCAAATGTTTTTTTAACAGAAGTTGCTGTCTTATCTGGCAATAGATAAATTAACATCAATTTGCAGCTGCGAAAGAATAATGTAAGTAGTACTTTTCGGCTACCCTCACAACCGACTACTGTATCCATTTCAACAACATTCGTCTCTGGATGGGCTTCCATATATTTCATGAAATCATTATAAGTTCGTCCTTCAAAAATCCCTGTATCTTTGGCTTTTGGTCTGTCTTGTTTGCGAGGCTTATACTTTACTTTTCTGGGGAGATCAATGTTTTTCACAGATAACACACCAGATGCAATATAATTATAAATTGTTTTTTCAGAACATTTTATTTCGGGATGATTTTTAAGTATTTGGTACGGAGTCTGCCCCTGCAAAATTAAAGGTGTGACAATTGCATCCATCTGATTAAGTGAATCTTCAGATATATTGATTCCATTTCTAGATTCAACAAGGATAGTCTTATATTGACGATTAGCCTGAGTTGCTTTGTAGAAATATTTATCAAGCCTGCATCCAGCTTTTTTAGAACAACCGTTACAAACAAAAGGAGCCTTTAATACTTTACTGCATATTTCATTTTTAAACTGGTCACAATGGGTATTACAAGCATTACATGTTCTGCATTGCTTCTTACAAGCAACAGTACGTTTGCAGACATTTGTAAGGCCACATTTACCACGATGAACACAATGATTATGGGATACAAAATTGTTTCTAGAAGTAAGAGAACGGTGTTTCTTGACTTCCTTTGAAACAGTAGTAGGGTCTTTGCACAAATATTTCGCAATCACTTTAAAAGGTAAATTGTTGTCTAGTGATTTTTCAATAAAAATCCTATTATCAAGGGTGAGATGTTTTTGGTTTCCTGGTATTAAATTAGACATAATTAACTCCTTTCACTGCGGATTGGGAAACCAAAATTAATTATACATGAAGTAGTGGAATTTACGTAAGACTAAATTCTACTCTAACTTTTTAAAAGTGGAATTTACTTTTTCATTCAACAAAATCAAAATTATTGACAGAGAAAGCTTGTCATATGTACTTTTTAACATTATATTATCCTTGCAACAGCTCTTGTCATTGAACTATCAGCCTTTATCTTTAATGGGAAGGCTATAACCTCAAACCTGTCTATATTAAGTAGTTGGTCAAGATTTGTCAAATTCTCCATGACATATATATTATTCTTAAACAGTAATTTATGAATTTCAAAAGGGTATCTATCTGGAGCAGGAATGTCCATTCCAACCATTTTTATATTCTTCTCTATCAGGAACTTACAAAGTTCAATATCCATGCAAGGATAGTTTTCATAATACTCTTTTGCACCATAATATGTATCAAAGCCTGTATATAGCAATACAATGCTATTCTCTTTTACCAATGTATCGTATTCAGCTTTCAATTTAATTATTGCTTGATTTCTTACATCCAGTACACACCCATCTGCAATGAATGATTCTAGAGATAATTCAGAAATATATTGATTGCAATCAGTCAAATGCATTGGAGAGTCAATATGTGTACCTGAATGCATGCTAATATCCAGTCTATGATTATTGTGCTTATCTGCACTCAAATATTTTATTTGATGCAAATTAGTCTTTATGTCACCTGGATAAACTGGCATATTATCTTCAATTTCATGTGATAAATCAATTAGTTTCATTATCATTTTGCCCCCTTTATAAAATACTGCTTAACAAATAATTGCATACACTATTGGATACTTCCTCTTTATTCAATGTTGTTGTATCAAGCTGGTAGTCTGATTTCATTTCCTTTATTTTCCAATTATGTTCAATAACTTTACTAATTCCAACCAGTTTGGATGTATTTCTTTCTTTTATTCTTCTCTCAACTTCATTATCTTGGCAAAAAAGAGTTATATGACGAACATCAAAACCTTCATTTTGAAGTAACCCTTTTAATCTTTGAATTCTCTCCTCACTTGGAAAAACAAACCCTAACACAATATTCCTTTTATCATATTTTCTAAAGTTAATACAACAAGATACCATATTGTCTTGAATTAAGTTTAGCCAATCATTTGTATTCTCAAGTGGAACAATTCTTCCTATATCATCCCCATCTAATAAAGCAAATCCATTGTGTAATTTGTCTTGCAATCCTTTTAATAAGGTTGACTTTCCAACACCTGGGGCTGAATTTATAATAAAAACCATAAAAGTACCTCCTTCACTTTGGTACAGAACTATTTACAAACCTTTTTTTGAGGTAATTATATTTTACCATTATGTCTCATGGATTCAACAAAAACTTATATAGCTGATATACTACAGCCTACATGCAATAAAGGAAGCCTCAAATCGACTTCTAAGACTTCCTTTATCCTGCCAACTTCTCTTTAAACTTCCTTACTGCTCTTCTTGCTGTAGACTGTGATATGTTCAGATAAGCTGATAATTTAAAGCGGAGATGAATCTTGGGGTATATGCAATCGAGAATGTACCTTGCCCAGTCCCTACGACTTTAAAACATCGCATAAAAAAAGTAGCTACCATACTCAGATACAGAAATTCCAGCCGCATCCTCATATGTTTTATACTCATCAATTTGCTCTTGACGTATATCTGGTTCAGTAGCTGGTTTACTCTTGATTATACCAAATTCACCTGCATTAATACTTTTTACACCCCAAATACTGTAATAGTCATCATCATTGAGATTTTTCGTTAATTAATTCTACTCTTTTGATTGACTTATTAATTACCACAATATAACATATTATAGTAATATTTTATAGTCTATTTTGCAAAGGATAATATGAAGAAAAAGTTAATTTTTATGATTTGTTTTTCAATAATAGCTTCTCTTGGGATAATACTATTATTGAATCAATATTATATTCGAGACAAAAAGCCTTTAGAATTTAATTCCGTCAAGCAAATTGGTATTGAAGGTCTACAAGAGTATTATAAGATTCCAGGTTTCACTTATTGTATTATAAGAGATGGAAAAATTATTAAAATGGATGCTTTAGGATACATATTTGACGGCTCCAAAAGAAAGGTTTCTATTGAAGACAAATTTCAAATTGGTTCCTGTGGTAAATCCTATACCGCTTTAATCGCTTCAAAATTAGTTGAAAAAGGACTTATAAGTTGGGATACAAAAATCTTTGATCTATTTCCTGAATGGATGAATAATTCAAACCAAGCATATTATTCGATTACTTTGAAAGATTTACTTTCACACAAGACATTATTACAACCGTTGAATACATTTAATGGAAGAAAAGACTTTTTTAGAAAGAAAATTATTTATACAAATATACCCAATTTCGCGGGTAATCAGCAAGAAAGAAGGTTTCAATTTTGCAAATATGTGCTTACACTTCCACCAGTCAAAAGTACTGAAATGAATTATGCGAATTCCGGGTATAGTTTGGCAGGAGTAATGCTGGAAAAAGTATCAGGAAAATCATGGGAAGATTTAGCACTGGAAACTGCCCGAGACATTGGAGTTTCAATCAGTTTTGGCAACCCTAATAATATTGATAGGGAACAGCCTTGGGGGCATAAAGTGGGCTGGTTTGGTAAAAGAGTTCCAATATCACCAGAGAATTATACTCATTTTATAAACCCAATATCATCTCCAGCAGGAAATATAAATATATCAATTAAAGATATGGCCAAATATGTTAATATCTATCTTGAAGGGCTTAATGGAAAGGATGGATATATAACTTCTCAGACCTGTAAATACCTACTTAGTGGCATTCCAAAATATGCAATGGGTTGGTACAATGAAGCTGATAGTGAAACAATCTTTTATCATTATGGTAGTGAGGGTACTTTTTATTCCAATGTTATGATATTCAAAGAACTAAATTCTGCAATAATTATACTAACTAACGCACCTGGTTGCAACGATACCTTGAATTTTTTAAATGATTTACGCAATTACCTTAAGGGTAAATTTATTTACGAAAATATAGTATAACTTAAGTGGGTATAGACCATTACAAAGAGTATATACTCTGTATATTTTTTTAACTGTCCCATATATTTCTGAAAACAGGTGTATTATAATAATGAAGGACCAGAGGAAAGAAGTCATTATCCATAATTTACAGAGACTAGACATTTATTAATCAATAGTGGTAGAGATATTTAAGGATATTTTCTATAATGAGTTAATATATAAAGAGAGCAGGTTGGACAGGTTGAGTAAAAATAGTACAACTAATATTTTATCGAATTGGTATGATTTTAGGCTAAAGATAATTATTGAAGGTATGATAGTAGGTGTCATTGCTGGAATAGTTGTTGTATTTTATAGATATTTATTAGAGAAAGCACTTCAATTTTCTAAGCATATGTATGTATTGCAATTGAGGAATTACTGGATGATTCCCATATGGCTCATAGCCTTAATTGTAAGCGGATGGATTGTGGGAATACTTGTAAAAAAAGAACCTATGATTTCAGGAAGTGGGATTCCACAAGTTGAGGGGGTAGTATTACGAAAACTTCAAATGAACTGGTGGAAAGTTATATTAGGTAAATTTGCTGGGGGACTATTATGCATATGTGCTGGATTATCCCTGGGAAGAGAAGGCCCATCTATTCAAATTGGTGCTGCTACTGGACAGGGCTTTAGCCGGTTGTTTAAAAGAATCAAACTCGAAGAGAAATTTCTAATAACATGTGGAGCAAGCGCCGGACTCGCTGCTGCTTTTAATGCACCATTTGCAGGAGTTATTTTTGCATTGGAGGAAATGCATAAAAATTTTTCACCTGTGGTTATGACTTCAGCACTGGCAGCATCTTTAACAGCAGACTTTGTTTCAAAAGAGTTCTTTGGTATGACACCTGTATTTGATTTTAAACATATTAGTGCAATTCCGCTGAATAATTATTTATTTTTATTAGTTTTAGGAGTAGTTGTTGGATTACTTGGAATAGTGTTTAACAAAACTATTTTTTTAACACAGAATATCTATGCAAAGCAAAAATGGCTTCCATCAGAAGCTAAACCGATAATAGCGTTTTTAGCGGCAGGAATAGTAGGATTGACCATGCCTGAAGTATTGGGTGGGGGAAGTGACATCGTAATATCTCTATCTACAGTATCTTTTCCTTTAATCACATTATTACTTATTTTGGTGGTTAAGTTTTTATTTACCATGATAAGTTATGGCTCATCTGCACCAGGTGGAATATTCATGCCTCTTTTGGTTATAGGAGCACTCATTGGTGTTATCTATGGCAATATTTCAAATTTTATGTTGGGATTTAACCAAACCTATATTCCCAACCTTATTATTTTTGCTATGGCCGGGTATTTTGCAGCTACTGTAAAGGCGCCAATTACAGGGTGTATATTAATTACTGAAATGACAGGTTCTTTTTCACATTTGCTTTCCATTGGACTGGTATGCTTAACAGCATATATTGTTGCGGATGTTTTAAACTCAAGACCTATATATGAAGTATTACTGGAAAGAATTTTAAATAAAGAGAATAATATTTTTATTGGTAAGAAGGATACTAAAGTAATCATTGAAACTGCAATTTCCATGGGCTCATTGTTGGAAGGTAAAAAGATAAAGGAAGTTGAGTGGCCTGCCCATTGTTTAATTGTTGGAGTTAAAAGGGGGGGAGTTGAACTAATTCCAAATGGAGACACTAAACTTCTTACAGGTGATTACCTTATTGTGTTGTCTAATGAAAATTACGCTTCAGAAGTAAGGGAATGTTTATCTGAAGCAGGTGAAAAATTTAACATTCCATAAAGTAAACCAGAACTACGGTTACATTAAAAAGACAAAACCAGCTCCCCAAGACAAATTAATGCCATAGGAAGCTGGTTTAATAATTTTAATTTTCTGACTTTATCTTTGCTCTATGGTTACATCATCAAATGATACAATTCCTCTTGCATAGTTAGATGCATCACCAAGTCTACAATAAATTTTTGCGGTTGTATTGCTTCCTGAGTTGAAATCAACATATATCTGTGTCCATTCATTATTTGTATCAACAACGGAACTGGACACTGAAAGGCCTGTTCCGGAGATTACAGCCAGATTTGCACCACCAGCTCCGGAGATTACGCTTTTTGTTTTTACCCAAGCACTAAAACGATAATCAGTGTTAGGTAAAACATCTATTTCGTTGCTCAAATAAGAATAGTTTGCAGCCTGACTAGACATTATAGTGGCTGAATGCACACCACTGTGAGGTTGCTGGTTATCTAAAGTATGTATAGAGAAGGTATCCGAGTCCTTATTAGAACTATAGAAAGTCCATCTGGAGGCTCTATTTGGTGAAGTCTGTTTTGGAAGTTCAAATCCTAGATTATAATCCTTTTCAAGCTTAATATCATCAAACCATGCTGTGCCGCTTGAGCTGAGCGATAATTGTAATTTCAGATTGGTGTTACTTTCTGAGTACCAGCGCATATATACCGGAGTCCAGTCTTGAGTACCAGCTATTGAATTACTAAATAAGTTATCCATTATACCAGGGGTTGACGACGGAACGAGAACATTCAGACATGCACCTCTGCCATAAGTAGCAGAAACATTTGAGGTTTTTATATATCCGCTAATCAGATAATAGGTATTTGGCTCTACAGTTGTATTAAGTTCATAATATCCAGTGGCATAAATATCATTTCCAGTAATGCATGCAGAGTAGTTGCCACTCTTAACAACATTTTGATCTAAATATGTTTCTCCAAACCAAGCATTGTGAGTCCAGCCAGATGGTGTACCATCTGCATTTAATGATTCAAATCCTGGATTAGGGATATCTTGAGAATATAAATTCATTCTTGAAACATAAATAGTAAATTGCTGAGAATAATTATTAATAGGTATTCCCGAAGAATCTTTGTTATAAGCAGTTACGGTTACATTATAGGAGTTACCTGCCTGTGAAACCTGAGGTACCCATTCTATTGTTTTGGTAGTGCTGTTATAGGACGCTCCATTAGGTAGTCCGGAAACATTCAAATAAACCTCATCGTTTTCAGGATCCGTAGTTTGCAAAATAATTTTAAATGGCTTATTTGGGTAAGCATTTACATCACTAAGATCATTTGAGATATGAGGGCACTTGTTTTGGGGATTAGTGAAATTATATTTTAATGTAGGATCACCAAGGAGGATGTATTCAGGTCTAACATTAACATATTTATCCTGAAACCTTGAGACTACATTTTTAAAGGCGGTGCCTATACAATTGCTTTTCAAATCTTCAAAATATTGAGGATCAACATAAAAACCACTGCTGATGGTTATTCCCGTAACATTATAAACATTTGATTCACCTGTAGTACTGTTTCTGTTGAACAGAAAAGTAGCACCGAGATTGCTTCTACTAAAATCACAGGCTGAACAGGAATTAATGTGAAGATAGTTTACTTTGACAGTTATGTCGTTAATATCGTCTATAGACGGTTGTTCAAAACTAGCGGCATCCTCTGAACCATTTGGATAGGATGGAATGGTCCAGCTTTCCTGACTTGAATGGATAATCTCATACCCTAGTCTGTATTCTCCTTGAAGAAGATCTAAAAAACTGTCTTTAGTTGTTGAAGATTTATTTGATATACTATAAATATCTTTTTCTAAATTTGATAATCCAGATACCATATCAGGTTCATATTCTACAAAATCATCGTCAGCAAAGCAAAAGCCTTTAGGCTCATAAGTCATATTTCTACCCGCCATACGGAAGGCATGAATTTTTGAAAGGTATTCTGAAGTTTTTTGGCTTGCTTGTTGGTCAGAATCTGAAATAGCTCCTGCAGATATTCTGCCATAAATCATATCAGGTGCACTTGTATCAGGATTGTAAGATGATTCATATAAACCGTCTCCATCCAAGTCAGACCAATTGCTCATATCTGCATAAAAAAGGTCTGTTGGTACTCTGTCGTTGGAAGTAGGACTTGATTCCCAATAAGCATTAGGAATTGATGGGGCAGAACCTATAATTACAAAGCCCTTATAACCTTGATCGTAGTATCCGCGAATTACTTGTTTCAAGTCATCAGGATTTTCGCAAACATAGAAATTTTCATCTCCTGAAAAGTTGCTGTCCGGTACGTTGTTAACTTTTATGAGTGTAGGGGACCAATCCTCATTTGCTAAATCTGACAAGTATGTATTTAAATCACTTTGGCATGCGCTATATATGTTACTGCTTGCAATTACCAGAAACCCCTTGGTAGGGTCAAAAACTGGTTCAGAACCCCATATTTTAATGTTATTTATATAAGCAGGTGTTTTGCTCCACTCGGTATAATCGGTATTTGTCAAGTTGAAGGAATAATCATTCGCTTGGTTGTAAATTGATCCATCAGCTTTAGAAATACTTGCGTTAAGCTCAATGCTAGTATTTGGAGCAAGGGACATGCTTGACGGAAAACTTATTTCCAGATAGTTATCGGCATTGACAGTGGGTTCGGTCATGTCTATAAAGCTACCTGTTACTCCCGGAACATTACAATTGAAATTCTGTGTACTATTACTGTCTTTAGTAAAATAGTATCTAATAGTAACTGCTGACATATTTAAAGAGCTTGCTCCATAATTGCAAATCTTAAAATTAGGAGTTATAGTTGCTGATGATGGAGAGGTACTATTCATATACATCTCAACTCTTAAAGCGCTGCCTGCAGCATTAACAGGTTGATTTGCAACGAATGAAAATATTTGGAATAAAAGCAAAAATATTAAGGTTGCAGAAATTATTTTACTTCTTTTTTGCATAAGAATCTCCTTTATTTAACTAAGTAGTTTTATTTATTGAAAGCTGGCCAGCTAACAATTCAAATAGTAAATGATGAATATTGCAGGACTTGAAGTTACATATATATATAATAAATAATGCATAAATGTTTCAATAAAACATTTATGCATTATTTTACCATTACGTTTTTATTTAATCAAACTTTTTTGACAGTTAGGTTTATAAATTGTCAAAAATGTCGAGTAATGATACTCGGATTACTGTATAATAAAATCACTTCCGCAAGTTATAACTTAGAAGGAGGATAGAATTTGGATTATTTCATTGAAATATGCGCAATTATAACTTTTATAGAGCAACGAATAAAGCAGAAGCTTGATTTTACTGAACTAGAAAAAATCTTGAACTTTTCTTATCGTCACATAAGAGGGATATTTAAGATACGAACCAACATGTCTTTGTCGCGTTACATTATGATTCGAAAGATTGCTAATTGTGCTCTTGAAATTGTTTCGACACCAAAAAGCCTGACAACAATAGCTTTCGAATATGGCTTTGACCACTATGATACTTTTACTCGGGCTTTTAAGCGTGAAACAGGTATCAGGCCATCAGAATTTAAAAAATCTGGACTTGTGTGCGGAAGAAAGCACATTTGTTTGGGCGTATATGCTCCGGCTATTTTAAATCTTAATCAAGAATCTGTCCTTCAAAATTTATCGGAGGTTGATTTTGTGAGTAAAACTTTTAAAACACAGGATAGTTGTATTCTTTATGGTGTACCTAAAGTGTATTATGGACGTAATGTTGACGGTGGTTGGCAAGGTACTCCATTTCCAATGTGCCTACAGGCTGTGCTGAATTACATGGGACAAAATGTCCATTATTCATATATTATGGCAGCATCAGGTGCATCATTTCGATTAAGATGGAATGTAAATGGTTGGGATTTAAGTGCTGTTGATATTAGAAATATCTATGAAAAACCGTTAATGCCGTTTGAACTGGCATTTAAAGCAGTAGGAAGAAAGTTTAAAATTCTAAATAAAGATTCCAATTCATATAGCAAGAAAGATTTTATTAATCTCATTAAGTTAGAAATTGATGAGGGGCGTCCAGTGATTGCCCTTGGAGTTGTTGGTCCACCTGAAGCCAGCATCATAACAGGTTACAAAGATAATTGTGAAACTGTATTAGGGTGGAGTTTGTTTCAAGATAATATGGAGTTTTCAGAAAATATTACTTTTGATGAATCTGGGTATTTTATCTGCAATAATTGGTGGGAAAATACAGAAGCAGTTATGTCAATTGGTGAAGAAATTTCTGTAATGTCTTCAATGAAAGAGCTGCTTGAAAATGCTTATTATCTACTCACTACAGATACAATCCAGGTGGAAAAGCGCAGTACATATTTTGGAGGGCAAAAAGCCTACTCTGCATGGGCCAGTGCTATGGAAGATGATTTAAATTTCTCAAAACAAACACCGCTTTCCTTGCAAATAGAGCATATGATGTGCTTTGGTGATGCCGTAACAATGGTGGGTGAAGGCCGCTCATATGCGGCAGGATATATAAACTGGATAGGAGAAACAAATCCGGAAGTGTCAAATGAATGTAGAAATTGTGCAGGATACCTTAATGCCGTAGCCGATTGTGTAACAAAAATGTCGAATATACTAGGAGGCTTTGGCGGTGAGGATGCAGTACAAAAAATTACTGATAAAGAAATCAGAATGCAAATTGTTTCTTTAATAAAACTGGCACAGCGGAATGAGGCTAAGGCTTGTGATGAATTAAAAACCTTAATTAGCAAGGTATAAGAACTTTTTTTGTAGGAGCATGAGTCCGTAAGAAAGGAAGAGATATATGAATATACATGAACGTATTGAAAAGTGGCAAGTAGAAGATGGGGTATATTTGTTTCATAAAATGAAATTACCGGATAACTCCGTATTTATTGATTTTGGGTGTGGTTATGGAGAATATACTATTTCATTGGCACTTTCGAATAAGGATTGCACTGTATACGCTGTTGACAAGAATAAAAAAATGTTGGAAATTGTACAGACCAAAATAGAGACTCATTCTATAACAAACGTACACCTTGTCAAGGCAGATGGGTCTCTATCAATAGATTTCCCTGATTGCTATTCTGATATGATATTAATGTATGACTTTATTCATGGTAACACACAGGAGAAGTTACCCATAAGATTTAAGATGTTTGAGGAAGCCAGAAGGGTATTAAAACCAAAGGGGATTCTTTCTATAGCGCCGTTTGAATGTGAATATCTCAGGGATTCAAGTGGAAAAAGAAGAAAGTACTCCCTTGGTAAGTTGATTTCTGAAGTTGAGAATTATGGATTTCGGTATTACGAAAGTATTGATGGAGCAGTTCACTTCGACTATTATCACAGCCCATATCATTGGAAGAAGTTAAACGGTGAGATGCCGTTTGATTATCTGGAAGTTGGGCCGGTTATTAATTTTTATAAACAAAAGTAGGTTTATATCAGGAAACTGGAAAATTGGGAGAGGAATTAGGAGTGTATTTTACGCTGTTTTTGGTAAGCAACTCCGACATTTAACTTTAAAAACTTCTTCAATGATATCTAAATTTTCATCTATAGTTCTTTCTCCATCTACAACCAGTGTTGAATATCCTAATTTTGTTGCATCTTTTAGCACTGAGTCTGCAAACAGATAATCCCTTTTCATCCAGTTTTCAAAATCAAGTTCCGTATTGCTGCATCCCTCTAAATATTGCATAACCCACGGTATTTTTGAATACATTTCATTATAAATAGCTTGTACTTCCAGGTTTTGAATCTCCGGCTCTCTTAGCCATATCTCATCTAATGACATCACTGCTATTTTAGATAATAAAGGTTTACTCAGTTTTGCACCTTTATTAATATAAACCTCTAATAAGTCGTCTACTTTGAAATATTGAAAGTTATATTTCTTGGATACTATTTCTGCAACTGTACTTTTCCCACAGCAGGGGGGAACCCCCGATATAATATATTTGTCTCATAGTATTTCTCCTATATTTCTCCTACTTGTAATGGCTTATTGTATCTATATTATACTATTAATACAAATATAAGGAAAATACAAGTTTTTCTTGACACCTGATATAGGTGTGTATATACTGTATATGTAACAACAATAACAGTAAGAACAATTATAACATTTAGAGTTACACAGTAATAATCGGGAGGTAAAATTGAAAATTATAATTTCCAATACATCCGGAGTACCCATATACGAACAGATAAAAGAACAGATAAAAAGCTCAATTCTATCGGGTGAAATTGAAGAAAACCAATTGCTGCCTTCGTTGAGACAGCTTGCAAGAGAACTGAAAATTAGTGTACTTACCACGACCAGAGCATACACCGAATTGGAGCAGGAGGGTTATGTAACTAATGTACAGGGCAAAGGCTGCTATGTACTTGGGAGAGGTTCTGAACTGATTCGGGAGCAGCTTTTAAGGGATATAGAGGAAAATCTGACTGCAGCCATAAAGTCTGCAAGAAGAGCCGATGTATCAGAAGAGGAGCTTATTAAAATGCTGAAAATTCTTATGGAGGATGAGGGATATGAATAACGATATAGAAATAAAAAATCTATGTAAAAACTTTGATACTTTTAAACTAAGTGATATCAGCTTTTCTTTACCCCAAGGATATATTATGGGTTTAGTAGGGCCGAATGGTGCAGGAAAAACCACTACTATCAGGCTTATGCTTAACATGATACAAAAGACATCTGGAGATATAAAGATTCTGGGACTGGATAGTGTTGCCGAGCAGAATAAGATTAAGGAAAGCATAGGTGCAGTATTTGACACGAATTATTTTGTTCAGGATTGGACTGTAAAAGAAGTTGAGCGCTATGTAGGTATATTTTATAATACTTGGGATTCAGCTAAGTATAAATCATTAATAAGCAAATTCGGACTAAGTCCAGATAAAAAGGTAAAAGATCTTTCAAGAGGAATGCAGATGAAGCTGATGATTTCCTGTGCATTATCCCACGATGCAAGGCTTTTGATACTAGATGAACCAACTAGTGGACTGGATCCAGTGGCAAGAGACGAGCTCCTTGATATAATGACAGAATTCATAGGAGACGGAAAAAGAAGTATACTATTTTCCACTCATATAACATCAGATCTTGATAAAATTGCTGATTACATTACCTTTATAAATCAGGGATGCCTGTTTTATACGGGAACAAAGGATGAGTTTATTGACAGTTTCAGAATGGTAAAAGGAGACAAAAACCATATTACCACTGAGCAGGAAAATAAAATGATTGGCATAAGGAAGTATTCCACAGGTTTTGAGGGATTGGTTAAAACAGAGGACTTAAAGTTTTTCAAAAATCTAGCCTGTGAGCCCGTTTCTATTGACGATATAATCGTTTTTACAAACAGAGGAGGTAGAGACAATGACTAACATTTTAAAAATTGTAAAATTAGATTTTGCATTAATAAAGCCATATATAAAAATTATACTAATTGCAATGTTGTCTCCGCTAATTATAATGTACTCCATGAAGGATATGATTTCGGGGATTTTATTCCTAATGTGTTTTATGGCAATGACCTCAGGATACACTTTTTCAGTTGCAGAAAAGAATGACCTTGGGAGACTTTACGGACTTCTTCCCATAAGCCGAAACAATATTGTAACTGGGAAGTACCTGTTTATAATTATACAAGGAATAGTCTTAAATGTATTAGGGGTATCGGCAAATGCTATTATGTTGACTACTTTAAAAGTAAATTTTACATCTGGTGATATTTTAATCGGCATTAGCATAGGCCTGTTAACTTACTCATTCTTTACTGCAGTACAGCTGCCATTCTTCTTTAAATTTGGAGGTATAAAGGGAAGATTCTTTGCATTCCTGCCTTTTCTAGGAATTTTCTCAATAAGTGAAGTAGCAAAAAGAATGAGTCCTGATAAACTAGAAGAATTATCTTCTATAGCAATATTAAATAATCCGTATGGAATATTTATATTTAGTATCTTATTTGGTGTACTTTCCTACTGTATATCTATAGGTATATCACAAAGAATATTTTGCAGATTGGAATAAAATAAAGTACCGGGCTGCATGAAATTATGTTCTGTTACCGCAACCCGGTCAAAAGGATGTATAGGACAAAGAAGTAGAGGGTGGCGTCCAAAAGGGCAAGTTCCTACTGATACACATTTGCTGTGCCATTAATAAGCATAACTTAAAATTATGACTATTTTATTGAAATTTTGTGAAGAAATTATGTCAGGAAAAAGGCTTGAAACCGTTTAGGTTTACGTGTACAATATTACATGTATTCCGTGGAGAAGTACCCAAGTGGTTGAAGGGTCCGCACTCGAAATGCGGTAGGCGGTTAATAGCCGTGCAAGAGTTCAAATCTCTTCTTCTCCGCCAAAAAGGTAGTAGATTTTATTATTAAATCTGCTACCTTTTTTGTTTTTGGGGCTGTTACGCCATTGCAAAAATATTTTTGAAAATCTTTAAATTAGGGGTTGAAGTATAACTAACACTTTGCAGAATATATATCGGGCCCTCGATGGAAAATTTATATGGAGGTTCAGATAATGAACAATATAAAAGTAAAGAGAGCAGTGATTTTGGTTTTGAGAATACAGAAATACAAAGACTGTGGACAAAAGTAGATGTGCGAAATATTGCATCCTGTAGAATGCTGGAGAAGTGTGGCTACACTAAGGAAGGTCTAATCAGACAAGGAAAAATGGTAAATACATGGTGTGACTATTATATATATGGAATTCTTTCCTCTGATATGAAGCCGAGATAAGTTAGGGATAAAAAAAGAATATGCCACACGGTTTTAATGCCTGTATGCCATATTCTTTCTGAAGTTTGCGCATGTAACGCATATGAAATTAAGACCTTCCTATCTGGATTATTTTGGGTGGTAAGCCAAAATAAAAAATACAATAAACTTGGCTAAATGATTCTGAAGTACGCAATATTTATAATATTTACAAAGTCATATTAAAGTAGAATGAATAATCTAAATGAATTTACGTCGTTCAAGTGAAAATAAAATCGGGATTATACTTAACTGAGGTATAATTTTTATATTCTGACTTGAGTCTTTTTACCCAGCTTTACTAGATGTCATAACCAAGGATGCTTCGCTGGATTATGCGGCATTGCAAATGTTTTTAGCAACTTACCGCCCGACGATAATACACTCTGCAATATGGGGTTCTAATGATCACCTTATCCTTCTTTAATATTTTGCTGCAAAAACTATGACTATCTTTGTGTGAAAAAAATAACATCGCATATTACATATTAAATATGATTAATCCTTACCACCCAAAATAATCCAGATAAAGAAAATCATATATCATAGCTAATTTAAATATCTGCAAATGAGAAATTACAAATACAATCCATAATTATATGTTTTGTTTATAGTTTCCACTGATACACCATTTACCACAGCCTGATAAGTAGTAACCAACCTGTATGAGTATCCGTGATCTACAATGCATGTTCTGCTTAAAGCACCATAGTATGTATAAGAGATTTCTGTAAAGGTCTCCTGAGTTACCCAACTACCATTTTGGTATTTTTGAAGCTTTGCGACTATTATTACCTCTGTTATGTTTGGAGTTGCTCTTATAGAGGAAGAACAAGTCGCAACACCATTGGATATACTTACATTTTCCGATGTAGAACTTATATACAGATTTAAAGGCTGAGTTATTATTTCTATGTTGTCTGACTCAACTGATGCATATATCGTATTAGCCGACACAGGTATCACCAAGGAAAATACACAGAGCAACACAATAAAATGTTTAAAAAAAGCGTATTTCATAAAACAACCCCCTCTCTCATTTATATATATAACGAATGAGAGAGGGGGGGTGTGACACATAAAATGCTATTTTTTTAAAAAAATTATTTGATTTTGACATTTTGTACAATTTTTAGTGCAACATTGTAATCTATATTCCCTGTTAAGTTCCAGACTTGGTGTCTTTTGTTATCAAAAACTACAATATTTACAAAATCGCTTTTCTTTGCAATAACGGCTTTAAGGCCTTGTATTTTGGTTTTGGTTACTTTGGCATTTTCAGTATCCATTGAAAAATTTATTCCATTTTTATAATACTCCAGTGTAAATGTAAAGCTATGACCGGAATTATCCTTATAGGCTTCTGTTTTTATATTTGCGGCTATCTGTGTATCTTGCAAAGTATAATTTTCGGGAACATAATTTAATATAAAATCATTGGTAGTAAATTGAATTTCGCCGTTATCTGACCTTATAATGAAGTCTGTCATCTCATTATAAACGTTAACAATAAAGGTAATCATCGGTTCACGGATTGCAGGCACGCTCATTGCACATATTAAAATAGTAAGGATTATTACTATGGGAATGAGAATCCGTTTTCTAAAACTATTAATAGGTAAATACTCATCGTGTGATCTGAGAATCATTTTTTTACGTTTTGTATAACTTCTTGAGAACTTATGCAAAGGGCTCATATATAGATCCAATTCAGATGATAAATTTTTTTGAGTATCTTTTGCAACAGAAATCAAAACGTCCTGCAACGTCTTTGGTGAACTCATTTATTTTCCTCCTCAATTATTTTTCTTATGGCCTTTTTAGCCCGACTAAGACGTTGTCGTACAGCGTCGCCTGAAATACACAAAATATCTGCTATTTCATTGTTTGTCAAATCATATAAATGCTTTAGCATAATAATATCCAGATAATCCTTATTTAACTTGTTAAGTTTTATCTTCAGTTCGTTAAAGCTTTCGTCAGCAATAATATGATCTAGAGGTAATTCACCTGTATCAACCTCCTCAGGCAGCACAGTTTTTTCATTAACATACTGCTTGTCTCGCTTGCGATAAATATCTATGGCCGTGCTTTTGATAATAATAACGATTAAAGCCTTTGTTTTGTGACATTGAATATCCGAAATATTAGGAATATAATTTATAATCTTTAATAGTGCATCATGTACTGCATCCTCTGCAAGATAGCGGTCTCTTAGAATACTAAAGGCAACATTGTACATTGCGTTTTCATAATATGTATAAAGAGCAGTAAACTTATTTCTCTCTTCTTCTGTTTCGAGAACTGATAGAAAAAATTCCAGCAAAATAATCCCCCCTATTTATTTGTTAAAATATGAACAAACATACTAAATTTACAATATTTTATTAATTTTTACAATGATAAAATTAATATATCTTTTATTGACATATTACATATTATGGTGTATTATGTAACGAGTTTTAAATATGGATTAAGATTACACAAGGGCATAACAAAGAGGACAATCTATGAAGAGGAGTTTTTTATTATTTTTTGCTGCCGTTATCGTTTCAGCATTATGTGCTTGCGAATCAGTATCAAATTTTAAAGACAATTCAGTAGAAACATCATCTGCAACAACCACACATAACAGTTTATCAGAAGATAACATTCCAAGCGTTGATTCCAACATAAAAAAATCACATAAAACAACCGTAGAAAATGAAGATTGGATAATAGTAGATAAAAGCGTAACCGTAAAAGGATTGAATTACATTATAAATGCATATAAAAAAAGTGAGAGATCTGAACTATTTGAGGCAGACGAAGGAAAAACGTTTTTGCTGATTGATATAACCGTTAAAAATAATTCAAAGAAAACAGCAACTATAAGTTCAAATACAATGTTCGACCTTACAGACAGGTTTGGAACATCCTATAATACGTCATTAGGAGCTCTTTCGTGTCTTGAAGATGAAAAAATGGAGCAATTGGACGGACAAATAGCAGCAGGTTCTGAGTTCAGGGGAGGCATTGCATTTGAAATACCAAAAGTCACAAAAGGTTTGAGGTTAATTATTCAAGGGCCTGCAGGAGATGGCCGTTCCCCGGTAATACTCTACTAGATTAAAACATATTACCCCTAAAGCTATTTTAAACAGATGCTAGTATATAATTGTTATATAATATATCATGATTCTAAAAGGCATCTGCATAGAAAGTAGGGAGGGGTTTTTGTGCGTAAAATCAAATATAAGAACAGACGTAGAAAGTTTTTAACAATATTTATAGTAGTTTTTCTGGTTGCCGTAGCAGCTGTGTCAGGATATGTTGCTCTGTTTTATGGCAGTAATAGCCATGGGAGCCACAGCAACGGAGATAAAAACAGTGGTTCTTATATTTCACATCAATCCAATACCGAAGAAACATCTACATCGCCGTCCCCTGTTAATACTTCAAAGGCACAGGTTCAAGAAGATGATAAACTTAGGGAACAGATTAGAGGGATGAGTCTAAATGAAAAAATCGGCCAAATGGTACTAGTCGGATTAGATGGATATTCAGCAGATGAACATGCAAGGCAAATGATAGAAGAATATAATGTGGGAGGATTTATCCTCTTTAAAAGTAATATTCAAAATTCCAACCAGACGCTTGAATTGCTAAATTCCTTAAAAAATATAAATCAAATAAACAAGGTACCTTTATTTCTTTCAGTAGATGAAGAAGGAGGAAGAGTTTCCAGGCTTCCTGACGAATTTCTTAAACTTCCCCCAAATAAAATTATTGGTAAGCGCAATGACAGTTCTGTGTCATATCAAGTGGGTAGTATTATTGGTGAGGAACTAAAGTCCTTTGGAATGAATATGAATTTTGCACCGGTGCTTGACATTAACAGCAACCCGAAGAATCCGGTTATAGGAGACAGATCCTTTGGGACAAATCCAGACTTGGTAAGTAAACTTGGAGTGCAGACTATGCAGGGTTTGCTGTCACAAAACATTATTTCTGTTGTAAAGCATTTTCCCGGACATGGGGATACATCAACAGATTCTCATGCGGGACTTCCAAGGGTTAATAACGATATAAAAAGACTTCGGAGCTTTGAGCTAAAGCCTTTTGCTGCCGCAATAGAAAATGGGGCAGAGGTTGTAATGGTAGCACATATACTTTTACCCAAAATAGATTCTGAAAACCCGGCGTCTTTTTCCAAAACCATTATCTCTGACATTCTTAGAAAAGAGATGAATTATGATGGCGTTGTTATTACGGATGATTTTACAATGGGAGCAATAGTAAAAAACTATAATATCGGTCAGGCAGCAGTAAAATCAATACTTGCAGGAAGCGATATAGTCCTTGTGTGCCATGATTTTGATAAACAGCAAGCAGTAATTTCTGCTCTGATAAATGCCGCTGAGTCAGGACAATTACCTATGGATAGGATTGACCAGAGTGTTACTAGAATATTGAAGTTAAAGCAGGAGCACCAAATTACTGATGAACCTTTAAATGCAGTAAATACTGAGTCAATAAACAATAAAATAAGAGCTTTGCTAGAATAGCATATTTTGTAGTTTATTGTTTAAAAAAGTACTTTAAATGAGTATCTGCGTCTGATATAATAACTATACTTATTTAACATATTAAAGGAGGAAAGTTAATGGGGGCTGATACAACCAAAATTTTCATTGCTATGTGCTCTTATATGGTATTGGTTATTGGTATTGGGATTTATTTTGCAAAGCGTGCTAACGAGAGCAGTGAAAACTATTTTATAGGTGGCAGGTCACTAGGACCGTGGGTGGCGGCCATGAGTGCGGAAGCTTCGGACATGAGCGGATGGCTCTTGATGGGTCTGCCGGGGGTAGCATACTGGTGCGGACTTAGTGATGCCATATGGACGGCAATAGGTCTAGCAGTTGGAACATACATAAACTGGCTGCTTGTAGCAAAAAGGCTTAGAAGATATTCAGCTTTAGCAGGAGATTCGATTACAATTCCAGATTATTTCAGTAACAGATTCAAGGAAAAAAGAAAGGTACTTATGACTATAGCAGCGCTGTTTATACTGGTGTTCTTTACTGTTTATGCATCAAGCTGCTTTGTAACTGTCGGCAAGCTTTTTAGTACCTTATTTGGCATAAAATATCAGTACATGATGATTGCGGGAGCGGCATTTGTTATTATATATACTTTTTTAGGAGGGTTTCTTGCAGAAAGTGTATCAGACTTTATGCAGGGAGTAGTAATGATATTTGCCCTCAGTACTATTCTGATAGTGGGAGTGCGTGTCGCAGGAGGTGTTTCCAGTGTTCTTGACAATGCCAGACAAATACCTGGCTTTCTAGATTTCTTTGGGATTGCACAGCCTGAAACAGTCAATGACGTTCAGCAGTTGGGAAGTGACGGAAAGCCTTTGTTTGGTGATGCCGGGAAATACGGTTTCCTTACAATAATATCAACTTTATCATGGGGATTAGGTTATTTCGGAGTACCTCAGGTATTACTTAGATTTATGGCAATCAGAAAAGTTGATGAACTTAGAAAATCAAGAAGGATTGCCACTGTTTGGTGCGTAATATCACTGTTTGCGGCAGTTGCAATAGGTATAATAGGTAGAAGTCTGTATCCTACCGAATTACTGTCAAAGAGTGCATCTGAAAGCATATTCATAGTATTGTCATCCAATTTGCTTCCTGCATTGATAGCAGGCATAGTTATGGCGGGGATTCTTGCAGCTACTATAAGTTCTTCAGATTCCTATCTTCTTATAGCTGCTTCGGCTTTTTCAAAAAACATTTATCAGGGAATTATGAAGAAGGAGGCCAACGACAAACAGGTTATGCTGGTTTCGCGTATTACACTTGTATTGGTTGCACTTATAGGGGTAATCATTGCATTGGATGAAAACAGTATCATATTTAAGGTTGTTGCATTTGCATGGGCAGGATTTGGTGCGACATTTGGGCCTATCATGCTGTTTTCCTTGTTCTGGAAGAGAACCACAAGATCAGGTGCCATTGCCGGAATGCTTACAGGTGGAGGAATGGTTTTTGTATGGGCACTACTTATAAAGCCAATAGGCGGAGTTTTTGGTATATATGAACTGTTCCCAGCATTTGTTCTCTCCTGTATTGCCATCGTAGTGTTTTCACTTGTTTCAAAGGCACCATCAAAAGAAATTCAGGATGATTTTGAACGCGCAAAGACATTAGAATGTTAAAAAACCTCAATTGATTTACTTATATTGTTGTTTGCATAAAAAAGACCGTTCTTAGTTATAAGAGCGGCTTTTTTCATATGACTTGCTAATTCGCATATACTATTATTTTATGATATCCTGTTAGGGACAAATTAATTAATAGCCGGAGGAACTGTACATTGGACGGAAAAAGAGATGAGAATACAAATTGGTGTCAATCCGTAGGAGGAATCGTACTAAAGGGAAACGAAGTTCTCTTAGTTAGACACACATATGGAGCAGGTAAGGGAAAACTTATTATTCCCGGCGGATATGTTAAAATCAACGAAACACCCCAGGAAGCATTATGCAGAGAAGTTTTAGAGGAAACTACCGTTATCGCGAAACCAACTAGGCTGGTAGGTGTACGATTTAACTTAAAAGACTGGTACGCAGTGTTCCTGATGGACTATATAGAAGGAACACCAAATTCAGACAATAGAGAAAACAGTGAGGCTTTGTTTATGGATATAAACGAAGCGATAAAATCTCCTGATGTACCTGACTTGACAAGAGTAATCCTGAAAGGGGTTATAGAAAACAAAGATAATGCACTTGAAAATAAGCCTTTTGTTTCTCGTGAAAAACATGGGGAATACTCATTTTATGGGATTTAATAAGAGTAAACCTGGGATATGGGTTGCTTTACAGCAACTATTTTTTTATGTTTAAACCTGTACAAGTTGCAGGTTTAAATTGTATAATTAAGAAAGTAAAGTAATATTTGTATTAATTTAAATTAGCAGTAATTCAATTCAACGTCCTACTTATAAACACACTTCACTTAATTGATATTATTCCAGCCGAAAACTCAAATTTTTAAAAAATTAAATTGGTAATGGAGGTATTATCATGAGGAAAAATTTCCTTAAAACAACCAGCTTCATGCTAATAACATCACTGCTGTTGTCGCTATTTGTTTGTGCTCCGACAACTGCAAAAGCAGCTACTTCGCCACGTGCAGGAGGCGCGTATTACAACTATGGCGAAGCTATGCAGAAGGCAATTCTCTTTTATAAGGCCAATCGTCTTGGAGACTTACCCGACGACTATATTTTACCCTACAGGGGCGATGCAGCAATGACTGACGGAGCGGATGTAGGCCTTGACTTAACTGGAGGATGGGCTGATGCCGGGGACGGAATAAAATTTACGCATCCTATGTCATATGCCGCAGGACAGTTGGGATGGGCAGTTTACGAATATCGTGATGCTTTTGAAAAATCAGGACAACTGGACGATATTCTTGATGAGATTAAGTGGGCTACAGACTTCTTTATCAAGGCACACCCAAGCCCGAATGTATTGTATTACATGTGTGGCTACGAAGATTCAGACCATTCTGTATGGATACCTCATGAATTGTTGGATTACAAAACTGACAGAAAATCATTTAAGGTTGATACTACAACACCGGGGTCAGACGTAGCAGGCCAAACTGCGGCAGCATTGGCTATTGCATCAATTATTTTTGAGCCCACAGACCCAACATATGCAGAAACCTGTCTTACACATGCAAAGCAGCTGTTTGATTTTGGTTATACATACAGAGGAAAAAACCCTCTAAAAACACTATATCCATCAGGCAGTTATGTGGATGACCTTGCTTGGGGCGCAATATGGCTGTATATTAAAACACAGGATTCAACATATCTTGACAAGGCAAAGGAAGTTCTCCCTGTGTCTATTTTAGGCGGACAGCATACCCACTGTTGGGATGATGTTAGCTACGGGGCAGCCCTCAAAATAGCTCAGGCAAGTCATGATGAGAGCTACGCTGCAATGGTTGAAAAGAATCTTGATTATTGGTTACCGGGAACAGGAATAAAATACACTCCGGGAGGACTTGCATGGCTTTCACAATGGGGCTCACTCCGCTATGCAACAACTGCAGCATTTTTAGCATTTGTTTGGGCTGATGACAAAACAATAGGAACTGCTTCTAAAAAGCAGGCTTATCATGATTTTGCAGAAAGACAGGTAAACTATGCACTCGGTGATAATCCTCGTGGAGGTAGTTACGAAGTAGGATTCGGAGAAAATGCACCTGAACATCCTCACCACAGAACTGCCCATGGTTCATGGACAAGTATGCTTAACGTTCCAACCTTCCATAGACATATTCTTTACGGGGCTTTAGTAGGAGGACCTTCCTCAGATGACAGCTGGAAGGATGATATTAAGGATTATACATTAAATGAAGTAGCAACTGACTATAATGCAGGTTTTGTAGGATGTCTGGCTAAAATGTACGATATGTACGGAGGAGATCCACTGGAAAATTGGCCAAAACCTGAAGATTTCAGATCACCTCAAGATAACCTGACAGAATATTTTACAAGGGGTTGGATTATTTATGAGGGCTACGGTAAGCTGAAAATTATGTTCCAGATAAATAACCGCTCAGCTTGGCCTGCAACAATGAAGGATAAGCTGTCAACTCGTTACTTTATGGACTTATCCGAGATATTTGAAGCCGGAGGTACGGTAGATGACGTACAACTAACCCTTGAGGACAGTCAGGGTGCAAAGCTTATAGGACTAAAGCAATACAAGGATAATATATATTACTTTACACTAGATTTCACAGGTACACAGATAATGCCTGCTGAGTGGGAAATGTGCGAAAAAGATGCAACAGTACAAATCGAATACAAGAATGGTGTGGGTTCCAATGAAAATGACTGGTCATACCAGAACCTAAGCGATTCGCCAGACTTTGATGCGGTATCCTTTGCAGGAATGTCTAAGTACATACCAGTATATGACGATGGTAAGCTTCTTTGGGGAGAAGAACCAAACGGAGGTGAACCGGGCGAAGAGGAACCAGAAGTCATGTACGGAGATATAAATAATGACGGAAATATAGATGCAATAGATTTTGCACTGCTCAAAAAAATACTTATGGGAGACACATCAGGAAACCTAAATCTGGTTGCCGCTGACTTCAACAAGGATGGCGATATAAATGCCATTGATTATGCGGCATTAAAGAGCTATTTACAGAGGGGTAATTAATAAAATGATTGTTTTAACCTGACGTGAGTATAAATTGTATCAATGGGAGCTTGGTTAAAGATATTTGCAGATGTTTGTCGGCGAAGCATGGATATTTTACCGGAAAACCTTCAGGATGAAAGTTTTAGTGACACAATGAATCATGGATGATGAATGTGAGCGACGGTAAAATATCTTATGATGAGCCGCCAGAAACTCTTGCAAATATTTTGGAAGCAACCATTGATATAATTTTATACGGGAGACATGCTTTGCAATAACCATTTATTCTATAAACCCTTTAATCAAATCAAAGGCTTTTACAGCAGAATCCTTATTGTATTCGTTTGAATAGGAATCGGCGAAACCGTGGTTTCCTTTCAACACATGAACTTTAACACTGGACTTTTTAAAACCGCTGACAAAATTCTTTATATTAAAGGACTTTTCATGGCTTGGGAAAATAAGCAAAGAGGGGCAAGAAGGAGAAATATAGGCATAATCTCGTATTCTTGAGCCATAACAGCAGATGACGCCTGAAAAAGGGCCTGATTCACTGCAAAGCCATGCTATGGTAGCCCCAACACTAAAGCCAACTAAAAAAATACGTTTATAGTCACTCTCAAATTGCTTTGCTAAGTTAAGGACAATATCAGTTCCCATGTCAAAACCAACATTGTCAAAGAAGTACCTATAGGCGGTTTCTTCATCATTATAATCAAAAGGATTTTTCAGACCACACAAATCAGGACATACAACATCATAGCCATCCATGACAAATCTGTTGGCAGTATCTTTTATAAAGGAGTTGACACCGTAAATTTCATGTATAAGGATTATTAAATTTTCAGAATTTTTAATTATACTTAACATAATTCCTCGTCTAATCCATTTCTTTACAAATATAATATACTACACATTTGTTGACACTCAAAAGAAGAAAAAGTAAACTTTAAATAAAATACAAAACTGGGAGAAACCACATGGAAACAAGGTCAGAAAAGGCTCAGCAGTTGTTTAAACAGGGATATAACTTATATAAAACGTCCATGTGCTGAATATGTAAAATGTGCCGCTGAAATAATGGAACAATACATAAACGATAAAAAAGCAGAGGCTGTATCCAAATAGCGTCTCTGCTTTTCAAATTTACTATTTAAATGTATTATCTACTCTTAAAGCTCTTGCAGAATTGAGAATTGCTATTACAGATACGCCAACATCTGCAAATACTGCTTCCCAAAGATTTGATATGCCAAAGGCACCCATTACCAAAACAATCGCCTTAACTCCGAGAGCAAAAACAATATTCTGATTAACTATACGGAGGTTTTTTTGGAGATAGCTATGGCAGTGGCTATTTTTGAAGGCTCATCATTCATGATTACCACGTCAGCCGCTTCAATAGCAGCGTCAGAGCCAAGACCTCCCATGGCGATTCCAATATCTGCCCTTGAAAGAACAGGAGCATCATTTATACCATCCCCTACAAAAGCCAAATTACCTTTTGGAGACTTTTCAGCTAGAAGTTTTTCAACTTTCTCAACCTTATCTACAGGAAGAAGCTCAGTATACACCTCATCAATACCCAACTTTCGGGCAACTGCTTCACCTACATCCTTTGCATCCCCTGTAAGCATTACTGTCTTATTTATTCCAGATGCTTTGAGCATTGTGATGGCAGATGAGGAATCTTCCTTTATTTCATCTGAAATAACTATATAACCCGCATAAACTCCATTTACCGTTACATGTACAACTGTTCCTACGGTTTTATTTTTAATATACTTAACGCCTATTTTTTCCATTAGCTTGGAATTACCAGCATAAACCGTTTTCCCGTCAACAACTGCTCTAACACCGTGACCAGGCATTTCTTCGACATCTGTAATTTTGGAAGTATCAATTTCAGATTTATAAGCATTTTTCAAAGACTGAGAAATAGGGTGGTTTGAATAACTTTCAGCGTAGGCGGTAAGCTGCAATAATTCTGTATCTGAAATATCTATGGGACTAATTTCAGTAACCTTAAAAGTTCCTTTTGTAAGTGTTCCTGTTTTATCAAAAACAACCAGTTGGGTATCTGCAAGAGCTTCCAAATAGTTGCCGCCCTTTATGAGAATACCAAGTTTTGAGGCCCCGCCTATACCTCCAAAGAAGCCCAAAGGAATAGAGATTACAAGTGCACAGGGACAAGAAACAACCAAAAAAGTTAATGCCCTGTATATCCAGTCACTGAAGGTTGCTCCCGGGACAAGCAGCGGCGGTAGCACTGCAAGAATGGCTGCCACTATAACAACAACGGGAGTGTAATACCTTGCAAATCTGGTGATGAAATTTTCTCGTTTTGCTTTTTTGCTGCTTGCATTTTCCACCAAGTCAAGAATTTTAGAAACAGTGGACTCACCAAATTCTTTGGTAACTTGAATTGTGAGAAGGCCGTTGAGATTTATACATCCGCTTAGAACCTCGCTGCCCATATTAATTTCCCTTGGTACAGATTCCCCTGTTAATGCAGAGGTATCAACCAATGAATTACCTTCTATGACTTTACCGTCGAGGGGTATCTTTTCACCTGCTTTAACAACTATAATTTCATTTATTGAAACTTCCTCAGGATCTACTGTAAATAGTTCTCCGTTACGCTTAACGTTTGCATAATCAGGGCGGATATCCATTAACGAAGATATGGATTTTCTTGAACGGTTAACGGCATAATTCTGAAACATTTCTCCAACCTGATAAAATAGCATTACAGAAACAGCTTCTGGATACTCTCCCACGAAAAACGCACCTATTGTTGCAATACTCATTAAAAAGTTCTCATCAAATACCTGACCGTGTAAAATATTTCTGACTGCTCTCCATAAAACATCTCCGCCGATTATAAAGTAGGCTGCAAGAAAAAATGCAAGATTAATATAAGACGGAAATGATGCTGCCACTGCAATTATAAGAACCAAAATTCCTATACTTATACGGATAATTTCCTTTTTAGCTATACTCATAAAAATCTCCTTGTAAATAAAAGTTACCAATATTACATATTTACAGTACAGTCAGGTTCAAATTTTTTTATTATTTTCTGTACGGATATCATAATATCGTTAAAACTCTCGTCAACTGCATCTATAGTAAGTTTCTGCATCATAAAGTTAACAGTGGCACTATTAACGCCCTCCAACTTATTGATTTCTCTTTCCATTTTAGAAGCACAGTTTGCACAGCCTAAATTATTAAGTCTATAATTTTTTTTCATAATAAATCTCTCCCCATTCTTATTAGCAAATTATTCTTCAATATGTTCAAAACCCTGGTCAATTATTGCTCTTACATGTGAATCAGACAATGAATAAAAAATAGTCTTTCCGTCGCGTTTTGACTTAACCAGTTTTGCCTGTTTTAATATGCGCAACTGGTGGGAAATAGCTGACTGACTCATGTTCAGCAGTTGGGCAATATCACAAACACACATTTCTGCCTGAAAAAGAACATACAAAATTTTGATTCTTGTGGTATCACCAAAGATTTTAAATAGTTCTGCAAGATCATATAACTGAGTCTCTTTAGGCAAATTTGACAGTACCTGATCTATTACCTCTTTATGAAGACATATATACTCGCAGCGTTCAATATCTTTATCTGTATTCATAAAACATTCCTTTCCTATCTTAATACAAGTTAAGTGTACCATTTACATACGTTCATATGAATGATTGTTCATATATAATAATATACTTTGATATTTAGAAAGTCAACCAGAAATTTTCAAAAATAAACCAATTTTTTTACATAAAAATTCATGGCAAGGAAGCTGTACAAGCCCCAAATGAAATTTGGTTGCATATTATGCAATAAAAAGTTAATTTGGAGTGATTTTTTTGACTAAATTTCATATTGGAGATATTGTAATCAGAAGGTCTTATGGAGGAGACATACTTTTTAGGATTGTAAACATAAAGACAAATTTTAACGGATCGGAATCATATGTATTAAGAGGTTTGTCATATAGAATAGAAGCTGATTCACAGGGAGACGACCTTATTAAACAGGATGCAAGAACAGCATATACCAGGGCAATAAATGAACTTGATCAGGTTAAGAAAAGCATTGATTGTTGCAGACCTGTATTCAAATCATTTCTATCCAGAATCAAGCACAGACCTGGAAGAATACTTCATATAGACTCAGCAGAGGACTTTATGAACCAATGTTTGGACTTTTATAAGAAAAGTAAGATTAGTTGTTTCGGTAAATGGGTAAGTGAAAATAGACAGCCTTCGGTAGTAAAGCAGTATCTGCAAGCGTATAAACCGGATATACTGGTACTGACAGGACATGATGGTTTGAAAAAGGGCGCCAGTAATTTTCAGTCTTTAGACAGCTATGCCAATTCAGCATATTTTATTGAATCAGTGAAAATTGCTAGAAGTTATGAACCTGATCCTGATAAGCTATGTATCTTTGCAGGGGCATGTCAGTCGTATTTTGAGGCAATTATGCAGGCGGGAGCCAATTTTGCCAGCTCACCTAAAAGAATTTTGATAAATGCACTAGACCCGGCAATTGTTGCGCAGAAAGTGTCCGTTACAGATAACTCAGTTATACTTTCTCCTGAATCGGTAATAGAACTAACAATAACAGGAAGTGCCGGTATTGGAGGAAAAGATACAAGAGGGCAGATGAGATAATTTGTCGAGCATTGTCCAACTTCATATACATTAAAAGGGTTGTTGTAAAATTAATTTTTTTCTTGTTTAACATATACGGGGGTACTGATGTTAAAAGAGAAAAACTTTATGATTTGCAACAGCCTTTTTTAATGCATAAAAAAAATGCCCGGCAAAGCCGGAACATTTTTAGGGGGTTAAAATGTATTTTGTGGGGTCAGTTATAGTTATTGCCTTATTTAAATTTTCTTATACATTTCTTTAAAAATAAAAAAGAATATACATTCTAAAAAGTGTTCATGATATAATACTTAAAATAATACTAAATTTTACATGTAAATACATTTGAAAAATGTGGGGGATAGTTTGTGAAAAAAAGAATTTTAGCTATACTGCTTATTTTTGCATTTGTTTCTGCTTCATTTATGGGGGTTGATGCAAAAAGTGCCCGCTCTTTCGTAAAAAGCAGCAAGTCTTTTTCAAAATCTTTTAGCAGCTATAAGAGTTCTTCATCAAGGAGTTCAGGTATTTTTAGCTCGTCAAAGTCTAAAAGCAGTACTTCAAAAAGTAGCTCAAAGAGTTTCAGCTTATTTGGCTCATCTAAATCTAAAAGCAGCAGTTCAAGAAGTGCTCCGGGTTCAAAATCCTATACCGGGTCATCTAGCAAAAAAGCCAATACTTCAGGGTTTACTGCCAAAGCAGCGTCAAAAAAGAAATCCTATATGCAGGATACCTACAAGAGCCAGGTTTCAAGTAAAAATTATAAAACCTATAAGCAAAAACTCAATAGCCAACAGCAAAAGGTTTATACCGATTCCATGAAAAAAAGTTATGGCTCAGCTTCAAGGAAAATGAATTTTGAGGATGCATTGAAAACTCGGGCGTCCAGAATAAATATATTTAACAGCAGGCCTATTTTGATTAATGTAAACCGCTCCATATTCAGTAGTCCTTTTTCTTACGGATATGCATATGTAGGTCCGTGGGATTTGTGGTTTTTGATGAGGGCATCTGATTTATTCTGGTATCATCACTGGGATGAAATTTCACCTTATAAGAATTATTTTGATCAGAATCAGTATGAACAAATGGAAAAAAGGGTAGAGGAGTTGGAGAAACAGGGAGTGCAGAGAGACACGAATTATATGGAAGAAGGAGTAGACCCGGATTTACAGCTTTCACAGCAATACCAGGAGCAGAATCCTGATAAGTTATATTATACGGATAAGTATCCTGCAAAAAATACTGGGGCAGTTGTAGTAGTTATTATAATTACGTCAGTAGCTTTGATAATTGTAATAAGAAAACTGTCAAAGCCAAAACCTAAAAATCCACGCAGCAGCAGAATATATTAGACTTTTAAACTTTAAAAGGAATAGGACGTGATGACTTTGTTCGGTTTCAAAAAAAAGGGTGGTCAGGATATACAGAATCCTTTGAATATCAATAAAAACTCAATGATTGAATTTAAACTTAAGGAACTTGAAGAACAGGGATTTTTCTGTTTTGGGAAAATTATACAAATGGATATAGGCCAGAGGCCTTTTACTAGATACCTGGTTTATTCTAGATCAGAAGAGACGGAATATGTTTTTGAGGTGTACAAGGGGGAAGAAGAAGGCCAGTTGGAAACCTACGTTTACTTTCTGGATGATACGATTCCGTTCTCAGAAGAATTTTTGGAGGTTGTGGGCCAGAAGTGTATAACCACTCCTGATGGAACGGAGTATGAAAGGTGTACAACGCCGGAATATGATTATAGGATAGACGGTGTACAGGGCTCCATAAAGGTTTATGATCTCAACTCGGAAAAAATAGAATACGAATCGGAAGTAGAGGTGTGGGACTATCAACGTGATGCCGAAGGTATTACAGAGTACCTTAATATAGAAATGCTTAAGACAAACGGGATGTTTCGAATTTTTATAGGCCAGAGGCTTGAAGGCTCACTATACAAAGTATACCAAGGAATGGAAGAAAAATAGCTTTTAGGAGGATAATAGAATGTTTGAATACTTTAGTTTTTTCTTGAAAGACTTGTCATTTAGTTTTGTAATACTAACGGTTGGTTTTATATTAGGATGGATTATTTATAATAATTTAGTTCTTAGAGATGTTTCCCTTAAAGATGCACTGTTTAATAAGGATAACTTTGCAGCATGGATAGAGTTTATCGGAGCTTTTGTATTTCCGGTACTTTATCTTTCGTCACATGCCATAAAGGGGGCTGCCAGTGACAATATATTTGTTGATCTTGCGGTTTGTACCGGTTATACCGTCTTTTACATAGTAATATTAACAGTATTAAGGCTTCTGTCCAAATCAATAGTAAGTTTGATAAATGCTGAAGATGATCACGGCAAGGTGTGTCTGAATAAAGAGATATGTGAGCAGAAAAACGTTGGCGCAGCGCTGTTTTCCGTTACTCTTTCAGTTATATTTGTGTCTTTTATAAAGTACATAGATTTTATAGATATAATTGAAGGGATTGGAGCATCAATACTAATAAAGGTTCTGTTGTTTATATTGTTTGTTTTAGTTGCAATGGTGTGCTACAGCATAGTTTTGAGGAAAAAGACTACTCTGTTTAAGGAAATATTTATAGACAATAATGCAGCTGCTGGTATCGGACTTTTGGGGTTTATTTTTGCGGTGCAGACAATTGTTTCTGGAATAATTGATGCATATACAACGGATTTTGAGATAATTACAGTGGCTTTGGTAATTGCTGTTTGTCTTGTGATATATGGAATATTATCTGTATTGTTTAAGAGAATTTTTACAGCTATAGTAAAAGTGGATGTATGGAATGAAATATACGAACAGAATAACGTGGGGGCAGCAATTGGACAGGCTGCACTTTACATTGGTATTGCCATGATAATAGTGAATTTCATAATGTAAATTCACAATATTAGTAAGGGGAACAAGTAACTCTACATACATTCACACATTGTTAATATTTGTTATACAATTTTAATAATCAGACTTAGAAATTAGTGGTATAATACAAAGTGTAAAGCCATTAAAAGCTTTTTCATTTTGTTCCTCCTTTAAACATATTTATTTTATTTTTTGTTACATAGGGCACCCATTTATCAGGAATTATTATAAATTATATACTGAGGTGCTTTTTTTCTGTCCTAAAATACACTAGGTCACTTGAAATTTACTTGAAATAAATACATAAATTGTAATGATAATATCTCTTGATATGGGACAACATTTAAGTTATAATGTTAAAAGTGCACTGAACTTATTTGGTTTATGAGTTCGGGAATACATTAAAAGAGCCAGTTTTGGCCGTACTAGACGGGGAGGCAGCGGTGCCCTGTACCTGCAATCCGCTATAGCAGGGTTGAATTCCCGTTTGAGGTTTTAGCGTGTAGTGCCAGCCCTTTACAAGTGGCAATGACAATTTGGTCTTGCGCAATAGAATTCTGTGAACCTCGTCAGGTCCGGAAGGAAGCAGCGATAAGCAGTAAATTCTGTGTGCCGCTAGGTTACCTGATTAGAGCTAACTGTAAAGGTAACGGCTATATGCTTCTATCGATGATGGGTGTACGGCCATTCAATTTATAAAAAATCAAGCCTGTTCAAATGAACAGGCTTGTATTATATTGTAGATAGAACACCGATGATCCTTGAATTGCAGTGTACATAAAAGGAGGAGGTAGGATATGTCCTATACGGCACTCTATAGAAAGTGGAGGCCTCTTGTATTTGAAGATGTTGTTGAACAGGAGCATGTAGTCAAAACAATTAAGAATACCGTAAAATCTGAAAGGATAGCTCATGCATATCTTTTTTGTGGTACAAGAGGTACAGGCAAAACTACAATGGCAAAAATATTTGCCAGAGCTATCAACTGCCTTAACCCCAAAGACGGGGACCCTTGTAACGAATGTGAGATTTGCAGAGGAATCCTGGATGAATCAATTCTGGATGTTGTTGAAATAGATGCTGCATCAAATAATAGCGTTGACAACGTAAGAGAAATAAGGGATGAGGTCGTTTATGCTCCCTCCCAGGCAAGATATAAGGTTTATATAATAGACGAAGTCCATATGCTTTCCTCTGGTGCATTTAATGCACTGCTGAAAACCCTTGAAGAACCCCCAGGACATGTTGTTTTTATATTGGCAACAACAGACCCTCATAAATTGCCTGCAACTATTTTATCAAGGTGTCAGAGATTCGATTTTAAAAAAATAACACCTGCAGGTATTGCAGCACGAGTAAAGGAAATTGCAAAGGCAAGCGGTATACAGATAGAGGATGAAGGCGCATTATTAATTGCAAGACTGGCAGATGGTGCACTGAGAGATGCTCTTAGTATTCTTGACCAGTGTATTGCAGAAGGTAACAATAACATAACCTATCAAAATGTACTTGATGCAATAGGGATAGTAAGTGATGATTTTATATCGGAAATAGTGGACAATATAGAGAGCAAAAATGTTGAGGGACTTGTAGCAGATGTGGAAAAGCTTTCTGCCAGCGGTAGAGATATTCTTAGGTTTGCATCGGACTTGGTGCTGTATTTTAGAAATCTCTTGATTTGCAAGTTGAGCGCGAATCCATCAAATATCCTTGATGCGGGGAAACAGCACCTGGACAAGATGATTGCACAGTCGGAGGCTTTTTCAAAGGAACAATTGATTGGAATAATAAAGGAGCTGTCTTCCTTTGAAACACAGCTTAAGTATGCACTAAACCAAAGAGTTTTCCTTGAAGTAATGCTTATTTCAATAAGTGTAGGAAGTTATGGGAAAAGGGGCGGCGATGATAATCTGGCAGATAGAATAGCCAATCTTGAAAGTGCAGTTAGAACAGGGGCTGTGGCTATAGCACCGACTTCAAAAGACGGAAGCAGTGCACCGGTTCAAGGAAAGGCAGTGAACAGCAGCCCTATTTCGACGGGGAAAAAGTTTGACAGCCTGCCTGCGGATAATGACAGTTCCCAGCCGAAAACATCAGCTAAAGGTAATTCTTATAATGAACTGGAAGAATGGGCCGATATACTGGCTGACCTTAAAGCCAGTAGAAGGATGATGCTGCTATCATACCTTACATCTACAAAAGCAGTGGTTGCGGATGAATCTACGGTTCTTGTGGTATTTCCGCCGGCGGTAGTCTCATTAAAGGACACTGTAGCAAAGGCCGAGAACATTGACGTACTTGAAAATGCTTTGGAAAGAAGACTTGGGAGAAGTATCCGTGTAAAGGTAGTGGATGAAGAAGCATTGGAAAGTATGGTTCAAAGTGAACCTTCTTCTGCAAAGAATTCAGAAGAAAACCCATTGGTAAAGCTGACAAGGGAAATTTCAGACAGATTGAATGTCCCGCTTGATATAATAGACGAATAGGATATAATATAAATTGATAAATTTGTAAACTATTAATTTAAAATAACAGGAGGAAGTGCAGATGGCAAGAGGTGGATTCCCAGGAGGCGGTTTCGGAGGCGGCTTAGGCGGAAATATGAACAACCTGATGAAACAAGCCCAGAAGATGCAGAGAGATATGGAGAAAGCACAACAGGACTTGGAAAACAAGACAGTTGAGGCTTCTGTTGGAGGCGGAGCAATAAATATTGTTGCTACAGGTAAAAAGGAAATCAAAGAAATTACTATAAAACCAGAGGTTGTTGACCCTGATGATGTTGAAATGCTTCAAGATTTGATTCTGAGTGCGGTTAATGAAGCATTGAGAAAGGCTGATGAGCTAGCTAACTCCGAAATGAGTAAAATAACAGGCGGATTAGGCGGTTTACCGGGATTGTTTTAAAAAAATGCGGTCATTCAGGGCATGCCCCTGTGGAGGTTAATAAATGGAATATTATGCAGTTCCCGTTGCAAAGTTGGTAGAGGAATTTCAGAAACTTCCGGGCATTGGACACAAGTCGGCACAGCGTCTGGCTTTTCATGTAATAAATATGCCCATGGAAAAGGTTAAAAAGTTGTCAGAATCCATATTAGAGGCAAAGCAAAAGACTAGATACTGCTCGGTGTGCAGCAACCTTACTGATATCGATCCTTGCCCACTGTGCAGCGGAACCTCGAGAGATAAATCGATTATATGTGTAGTTCAGGACTCCCGTGATGTTGTTGCCATGGAGAGGACACGTGAATTCAAAGGTCTGTATCATGTTCTACATGGTGCTATTTCTCCAATGCAGGGAATCGGGCCTGATGAAATTCGTATTAAAGAATTGATTTCAAGATTGGGCAGCGGAGAAGTAAAAGAAGTAATTCTTGCAACAAACCCCAATGTTGAAGGAGAAGCAACTGCAATGTATATATCAAAACTCATAAAGCCTTTAGGTGTAAAGACTACAAGGATAGCACATGGCATACCTGTAGGCGGGGATTTGGAATACGCCGACGAGGTAACGCTTGCAAAAGCTTTGGAAGGCCGAAGGGAAATATAGGATGAAAATACAAGGTGTCTTACCTGTATAATGTGTTATAAATCATGGTCATTAGGTGTAAAATATGCTATTTATGGCCGTGATTTTTTATTGCTATAAACTGTTTTAATGGCTCTTTTCAAGCAACTTGATTTCATTTTCTATCCAAGTAATAATCTCGTTTTTATCCTTATTCATAGGAGCAATCTGATCTAATACTTCATTAAAATATGCTTCAAAAGCTTTGACGAATATAGGCTCTTTGATTGACAATCGAAGTATTGGTGAGTCTTTTGAATCATCATACGTTTCTACCATTACGGCAGATCTTTCCTTAATCACGCAATAGAATACTAAATTTGATATTTTAAAATTTTGAGAAAGGAATGCAATATTGAAATTTTTATGGGTTTTGAGGAAAGTTACTATGTTTTTTAATATTGCAATAACATCTTCTACACCCAAATTAATTGTTAATACTCTGCTGTACAAGTAAAGAGTAAGTTCTCTGCGTTTAACTAAATTGTTAATACAATTCATGTGGTAAATGTCTGTATATTTGTAATTATCAATATTTGATAGAAAAGATTTCAATCGTCTGTCGTAAAATTCCAAAGATGCATTTATTTCATCACTTTTAAGATTTTTTACTTCAAGAAGTCTCTTATATAAATTTTTTGGAAACATTAAAACACTAAAGTCTCGTTTGTACAAAATACGATTACCTATAACATCTTCCTGTTCAGCTAAAAAATTAGAATAATCGATAGCATTATTAGACTTGTAATATTTGACAACAGATTTAATCTGGTTGTTAATTAATATGTCAATTTTTTTCTTTAATATATTAACAGCTACTTTATTTCTGAAATAGAAGGCTGTATTACTTTTGGGCTGAAGGTTATCTGAAAATCCAAACAATGCTCCTATACCAGGAATAACTATAAATTCCTGATATGTGTGAATATGGTTATATTTTTTAAAATAATATGGATGAAACTTACCGGTAATTGCAAGTGGCTGAGCGAAATTAATAAAATTAATTATATTATTAATGCTGCTGCTTAGCTTCAATAAAAATAGTATATTCCAACCATTATTTATAGCTTTAAACATAGCATTCCTAAAATTCTCCAAGTCATTGTAATATCTATCAATAAGCATATTCTCATTAAATGAAATATAAATCAAATCATTATTACATTTATAGTCTGAAGTAGCTTCTAATAAAGAAATACTTGCGGATAACACATTTTTCCACCCAACCAGTATTTTATCTTCACTGGATAAGTTAATGGATAAATCAGAATCCTGCGCATTTAATAAGTCAACGTTATTTGTGTTCATTTCTTTTAAAGTTTTTTTGACTTTGAATAAATTTTTATTTTCCTTTGGTAGATTTTTTTTATATTCTATGGAATACCCTTGGGCCTGCAATAAAATTTTCTTTATTTTTTCTTTTGTGTCAATTTCAATATTGTAATCTCCACATACCTTTATGAAGAACTCATCTAAATATTGTAATTGATAAGAGTTTAGTATACAGCCTGAAAGGTATTCAGAAATTTTTTCGACATAATCTGTATTATATGCAGGAGTCCTTTTCTCGTTAACCCAGCGGTTGACAAGAGAATTATCAACATTTATGACTTTTGACAGTTTAGCAATACTAACCTCAAAAATAGAGAGCAAATAGCGAAGGCATTCTCCAAATTTCATATTTGTTGGCATAATAGTTATTCCCCCGGAGCCAATATAATTATAAAACACAAGTGTCATTGCTGTGGCTATGACATTTGGTTTAAAAAAAGTACATTTAATAAATTTTATTATATGATAATAATTGCACATAATTACATGCAATATTATACAAAGTTCGAATTAAACAGGGGGGATGCATATGCAAATAAAAAGTATTAAAATCAAATTATCAATTATTTTTGGAGTTTTGATATTGTTTATCTGTTCTGTACTTGGAAGTATAAGTAGTTTACTTGCTGAAAATGCCATGACGGACAATATAAATGAATTACTTCCTGATTTGGCTGAACAAGCTTCAAAGGTTGTACAGGAAAGAATCGACAGCCAGCTCAATGCGCTGGAAGTATTAGCTGAAAGTGACATTATTAAAAGTAATAAACTAAGCACAAATGAAAAGCTGGAAATATTAAAAGTTGAGACCCAAAGAGCTAATCATCTATGGATGCTTCTTGTTGATGAATACGGAAATGCAACTACAACAGATAGCAGAGTCACAAATGTTTCAGATTTAGACTATTACAAAACAGCAAAATCCGGGAAAAATGCAGTCTCAGATCCATATAAAAGTGTAATAACTAATGATTTGATAATTGCTTATGCGGTTCCAATTAAAGATGGGGATAAGATAAAGGGTGTACTTATCTCAGCACGTGATGGAAATGAATTTAGTCAGCTAATAAGTGACATTAAATTTGGTAAAAGCGGAGAAGCCAATATGACTAACAAAAGCGGAACTCTTGTTGCCCACAAAGACAAAAGCCTTGTTGTAAATGGCTACAATGTTTTTGAGGAAGTCAAAAAAGATTCTAGACTTACTTCTCTAGCTGAATTGCAAAAGCAAATGATAGAAGGAAAAACAGGAGTGGGTGAATATACTTTTAACGGTGCAACTAAATATATGGCATTTACTCCAATAAAAGGGACTGACTGGGCATTGAGTGTAACTGCGCCAAAGTCAGAAGTAATGGAAAAAGTAGTTACTCTTTCAAAAGCACTTATAATTCTAGCCGCAATTATTTTACTAGCTAGTTTGGCAATAACCTACGTTATAGCATTAAATATATCTAGACCAATAAAAACAGCTTCAGAATATCTTGAAGTTGTAGCCACAGGAGATTTTACAAAGGAAGTACCCGCAAAACTTCTAAAAGCAAAGGATGAAACAGGTGCACTAGCAAATGCCATTAATACTATGCAGACATCAATAAAAGATATTATAGAGGAAGTTGTTAATGAGTCATCAGCTGTAAGCAGTATGCTTAATAATGTCAATAGTAATATGGAACAGCTTAACAAAGGGATAGAGGACATTTCATCTATAACAGAAGAATTATCGGCAGGGGCAGAGGAGATAGCATCTTCTACTGAAGAAATGAGTGCCACTTCTGAAGAGGTTGAAAGAGCGGTAGAATCTATTGCTTCAAAAGCACAGGAAGGTGCTGAAGTTGTAAATAAAGTAAGTAATATGGCCGAAGAAATGAAGAAAAACGCAATTACATCAAAAGAAAGTGCTATTGAGATTTATGAGACTACAAAAGACAGTGTGAAAAAAGCCATTGAGCAATCGAAAAAAGTAAATCAAATCAATGAATTAGCGGAAGGAATACTTGCAATAACTTCTCAAACTAATTTGCTTGCTTTAAATGCAGCCATTGAGTCTGCTAGAGCAGGAGAAGCAGGGAAGGGATTTGCAGTTGTAGCCGATGAAATCAAAAAGCTAGCAGACGATTCTAAAAATATGGCAACCAAAATACAGGAGAGCACTACTGTAATATTGGAAGCTGTGAATAATCTTTCACTTAGTTCAGGTGAGATATTAGAGTTCATTGATAAAAAAGTATTGAGTGATTATAATACTCTTGTGGAATCCAGTGAGAAATATAGTGAAAGCTCATTCGAAATAGATAGCATGGTTACGGATTTTAGTGCAACTTCAGAGGAGCTCTTGGCTTCAATTCATAATATGGTTAAAGCTACAGAAGAGATAGCAACTTCTGCTAACGAAGAAGCTCAAGGAACTTCTAGCATAGCGCAGGAATCTGAAAAAATAATGAATAAGTCAAATGAGACTATCAATATATCTAAATCAGCAAAAGAAAAATCCAACGCCCTTATACAAGCAGTTTCAAAGTTCAAAATTTAAATAAAACAGTCAGATGATATTAATAATCATGGTTTGGAAGGATAGAAATTAAAAGCCTTCTAACCATGATTATTTTATTTAATAAACTATATTATTTAGGTATAGTCTTCGGAGAACAGTATCAATATTTAGAATGAAATATGTGTAATGAATCCAAAGACATCCCGTTAATGGCATAATGATGTATAATTAATATATTGTAATATTATGTTTAATGGAGGATGCATGTATAAAATTCTGATTGTTGATGACGAAGCCGGAATACGGGCTATTATTAAAAAATATGCGGTTTTCGAAGGACATGAGGTTGTAGAAGCGGCGGACGGAATGGAAGCAATACAAGTATGTAGGGAAATGGAGTTTGATATTATTGTAATGGACATAATGATGCCTGAACTTGATGGATTTTCCGCTTGTAAGGAAATCAGAAAGTTTAGTATGACCCCGATACTTATGCTTTCTGCCCGTGGAGAAGAGTATGACAAAATTCATGGATTTGAACTAGGTATAGACGATTATGTAGTTAAGCCTTTTTCTCCAAAAGAGCTTATGATGAGAATAAATGCCATTGTAAAAAGAAGCAAGGGTACATCTGAAGCAGAAAATAAAAAAGATATTTTTACTTTTGAAGGTTTGACCGTGGATTTTACGGGAAGGCTTGTATATATTGATAATGAAAAAATTGATATGTCACCAAAAGAATACGATTTATTTTTCTATATGGTTAAAAACAGGGGAATTGCACTTACTAGAGAGAGACTTATAACAGATGTCTGGGGATATGATTTTTTTGGGGATGACCGAACGCTGGATACTCACATAAAACTGCTAAGAAAAAGCCTAGGTTGTTACAGTAAAAATATAGTTACCCTTAGAGGGGTGGGGTATAGATTTGAAACATGACAAAATAAGTATAAAATACAAGATATTTCTATATATTACGGCGTTTGCCACAGTAATACTTATATTATTATGGCTATTTCAGATAGTTTTTCTTGATGATTTCTATAAGCAGATTAAGATTCACAGTATTAAGTCAATGGCAGTAACTATCGAAAATAACGTAGAAACTGAGAATTTTCAAGAATTTCTTGCTTCACTGGCCCAAGAGGAGGACGTATGCATCAGAATATTAGATGAAAAAGGTAAAACAAAGTATTCTGTTGAATCTCGGCCAGATTGCATTATACACAAGCTGCCATCATCTGAATTATTCAGATTTTACAGTAAGGCAGAACAAAATGGGGGTACATATCTGGAGGTATTCTCAATGGATAAGGCAATGGATAAGCGTGCTCCTACAGGATATCCTTTTACAAATGGCTTTGCGCCCCCAAGAAATTTGCCCGGTAATATTATCTACGTTAAAATATTAAGTACAGGTAATGACACGCATGCCATTGTGATGCTTAATACAACTATAACTCCCGTAAATGCCACTGTAAATACATTGAGAATCCAGTTAATCTGGGTTACCGGAATAACCCTGCTGATGGCTTTATTGATGGGACTTTATATTTCACGAAAGGTTTCTGAGCCTATAATCAAAATTAACAGTTCTGCAAAGGAACTTGCAAAGGGCAACTATGAAACTACTTTCCATGGCCGGGAATATCTGGAAATAACTGAGCTTAATGACACTCTCAATTACGCTGCAAAAGAACTCTCAAAGGTAGAGGGGCTACGCAGAGAGTTAATTGCAAATATTTCCCATGATCTGAGAACTCCTCTTACTATGATAACGGGGTATGGTGAAGTTATGCGGGATCTTCCTGGAGAAAACACACCTGAGAATGTTCAGATAATAATCGATGAAGCAAAAAGACTTACCACTCTTGTAAATGACATTCTAGATATATCTCAGCTTCAATCTGGCACTCGTAAAATCAATGTTGAGACATTCAATATTACAGAAAGTATCAGAGGAATACTAGAAAGGTACAATAAACTTATAGAACAGGAAGGATACAGGATATACTTTAAAAGTGATAAGGATATATGGGTAAATGCTGATCCCATTAAAATTTCACAGGTAATATATAATTTGATTAATAATGCGATAACATACACCGGGTCAGATAAGACAGTTGCTATTATTCAAAGTAGTACTCCAAAAGGAGTGAAGATTGAAATCTCAGATACAGGCGAAGGAATATCGGAAGAAATGCTTCCCCTCATTTGGGACAGATACTATAAGGTTGACAAGGCTCATAAGAGAGCAGCAATAGGAACGGGTTTGGGACTTTCAATAGTAAAGACAATACTGGATATGCACGGAGCTAAATACGGAGTAGAAAGCACCTTAGGTAAAGGAAGCACTTTTTGGTTTGAACTGACAATAAATAAAAACATTGAGCTTTGAGATTACATAAGTTTGTTGCAGTCAAAAATCTATTAGTGTACAATAAAAATGCAAAACTGCAAATAATGGTAATTTGGAGGAATGCTATAATTGAAAGATGTAATATATATTACCGGACATAAAAATCCGGACACAGACTCAATATGTTCAGCTATTGCCTATGCAGAATTAAAAAAAAGACATGCTACTCACGCAGTTCCAATTAGAATAGGAGATATAAATAAGGAAACGGAATTTGTACTGAAATATTTTGGAGTAGAGGTACCGGAATACCGAGAAACAGTCAGAACACAGATTTCGGATCTTGATATTGACGTAATAAGTCCTGTTTCAGAGGATATATCAATTAAGGCAGCTTGGAGCATAATGGTGAAAAATAACGTAAAAGTGCTCCCGGTGGCAGATGTTAAAGGAAAGCTTATAGGTATTATTACATTGTCAGATATTACTGGAAGTTATCTGGATGCACTGGAAAACAATATTTTATGTGCAAGTGGAACACCTTGCAGAAATATAATGGATACACTTGCTGCAAAACTTGTTTGCGGAAACGAAGAAGATTTTAAATCAGCAGGTAAGGTTGTTATAGCAGCCATGGCACCTGAGGATATGGCTCCTTTTGTTGATAAAGGAGATATTGTTCTGGTGGGAAGCAGGAAAGACAGTCAGCTAAAAGCCATAGAGATTGGTGCAAGCAGTTTGATAATTACTTGCGGTGCAACGGCAGATGAGGAAGTAATACGGTATGCCCAGGAAAAAGGCTGTATAGTAATGGATACTTATTACGATACATTTACTACTGCAAGGCTTATCAACCAAAGTATTCCTGTCAGTCATATCATGACAAAGGAACAACTAATCTGTTTCAATATACATGACTATATAGACAATATAAAAGATAAAATGCTTAAAACCAGATACCGTAGTTACCCTGTAGTTGATGACAATGGTATCATCAAGGGTTTTATTTCAAGATATCATCTCATTACGCAACGCCGAAAAAAAGTAATTCTTCTTGACCACAATGAAAGAGCCCAGACTATTGATGGTATAGATCAGGCAGACATACTTGAAATAATAGACCACCACAGAATAGGTGATATTCAGACTGGGTACCCCATATTCTTCAAAAATGATGCGGTAGGAAGTACATCTACATTAATTGCAAACATGTATTTTGAAAACGGAATGAATCCGTCTAAAAGTGTAGCGGGCCTATTATGCGCAGCCATTTTATCCGATACAATGAAATTTAAGTCTCCAACAAGCACATATGCAGACGAGTTGGCTGCAAGTAGACTGGCAAAAATAGCGGATATTAATATAGACGAATTTGCAACATCTTTGTTTAAAGCAAATGCATCTCTCCAGGGAATGACTCCTCAGACAATTCTTGATTATGACTTTAAGGATTTTGTATTCAACAAATATAAAATAGGCATAGGACAAATAAATTCCAGCGACTCAGAGGGGCTTCAAAAGATAAAAGATGAATTGCTGAAGCATATGAGAACTGTTCTGGAAAACAAAGACTACAACCTAATTTTACTATTGGTTACCGATATAATAAAAGAAGGCTCAGAACTTCTGTTTGTAGGAGATGACCACGCTGCTTTAATGGAAAAAGCCTTTAATATAAAAACAGGGGAAAACAGTGTTTTCCTAAAAGGTGTAGTTTCCAGAAAAAAACAGGTTGTGCCACAAATTTCCAGCACAATTCAAAGGGAATTTATTTAAAAACCGTATTTAATAACAAGGTATCAGTGCATTACTGGTACTTTTTTATTTTCAATTTCGTAACAATTCTACTTCCAGAATTCACTCAATGTTCAGAAAATCATCACATTTTAAATATATTATTTTTATGTAATTGTTACGTCGGTTTTTAAAAAATTTCGGGAGGTGAAACATGGAAAAACTAAAATTAAGGCACGAATTAAAGCATGAGATTTCAACAACTGACTACATTGCCTTACAACATCGGCTTAAATTTATAGCCCAAAAGGACCCAAATGTAGATGAAAGCGGCAGGTACAAAATCAGGAGTTTATATTTTGATAATGTTGATGATAGAGCACTTAAAGAAAAGATTATAGGCCTTAATAACAGGGAGAAATTCAGAATCCGCTATTATAATAATGATACTCGTTATATAAAGCTTGAAAAGAAAGGGAAAATAAACGGATTGTGCTATAAAAAATCCACTCCCTTAACGGTGGAACAGTGTGAACAAATAATTAACGGTGATATAAAATGGATGAGATTTTCGGGGGATCCGCTACTAGTTGAATTGTATGCTAAAATGAATTTTCAACAGTTGAGACCCAGAACTTTGGTAGATTACATCAGAGAACCGTATATTTATAAACCGGGTAACGTAAGGATTACTTTTGACAGTGGCATAAAAACCGGTCTTAATTCAAAAGATTTTTTTAATCAACAAACTGCTGCCATGAATGTTCACGCCATTAACAAGATAATATTGGAAGTAAAATTCGATGAGTTCCTGCCAGAAATAATCAGGGACATCATTCAGCTTGGAGATAGGCGAAATTCATCGTTTTCAAAATATGCGGCCTGTAGGATATTCGGATAATCTAAAACTAGGAGGACTAAGTAAATGAATTTTAATGATATTTTTAAATCCAATTTTATTGAAAAAGTTTCATCTTTTTCACCACTAGATATGGTAATTGCATTGGTGGTATCCTTTGCACTTGGACTATTTATATTTTATGTATACAAGAAAACCTTTAACGGCGTAATGTACTCCGCAAGCTTTGGAGTTTCATTATTGGCAATGACACTTGTTACAACGCTGATAATTATGGCGGTAACATCTAATGTTATTCTTTCCCTTGGTATGGTTGGTGCATTGTCTATTGTACGTTTTAGATCGGCTATAAAGGAACCTATGGACATAGCATTTTTGTTCTGGTCCATTTCAGCAGGTATTGTGACAGGTGCAGGACTTATACCTTTGGGTGTGTTTGGCTCATTATTTATAGGAGTCGTCATGGTATTGTTTGTAAACAAGAAAACAACTGATAATCCATACATCTTGGTAGTAAATTGCAACGACGAAAAATCGGAAAAGCTTGTCAACAGTGCTATAAAAGATAGTGTAAAAAAGCATATGATTAAGTCAAAGGCTGTTACTACAAGTGGAATTGAACTTACTGTAGAAGTCAGACTAAAAGACAGTACTACTGAATTTGTAAACAGAATTTCAGAAATCGGGGGAGTAACAAACACAGTACTTGTGAGCTATAACGGGGAATATATGACATAAAATTGGAGGCAGCTTATGATAACCAGCAAATATATAAATGTACTAATTGCTGTTGTTATGCTTGTGGTGGTTGTCTTTACCGGAATATTTATGACTGTACCAGATTCAATAGGAATAGCCAACGATAAATCCCAGCCTGAATATGCCACAAAATTATTTGACAAGAATAAGATAATTTCTATTGATATAAAGGCGGATAAGAATGAATGGGAAGACATGTTGGAAAATGCAATGCAGGAAGAGTATATTCCATGTGATGTAACTATAAACGGTACAACCTATAAATCAGTGGGTATAAGGCCGAAAGGTAATTCAAGCTTATCCATGGTAGCAGGCAGCAATTCAGACAGATACAGTTTCAAATTGGAGTTTGATCACTATATAGATGGACAAACATGTATGGGGATGGACAAAATGGTTATTAACAACATACAGGCCGACTCCACATATATGAAGGAATACCTTTCTCTTGATATGATGTCCTATATGGGTGTTACTACTCCTCTATATGCATACACAGATGTAACCTTAAACGGAGAAAAGTGGGGTTTCTATTTGGCAATTGAGGCTATGGAGGAATCCTTTGCCCAGAGAAATTATGGTGATGATTTTGGAAAATTGTATAAGCCCGAAACTATGGGAGGTCCGGGAAAAGGAATGATGAAAGATTTTCCATTCCCGGGTAATAATGAAGACCAGAAAGATATAAAACCTGAAAACGGAAATCGGAAGCAGCAATCAGAAGCAGATACAGGTGCTACTGCAAAAGGAAATGGAATAAATAGCAAAACAAAAACTGCTGACACAAAAAGTAATGATCAAAACCAACAAAAAGGCCAAAATAATCAAAAAGGCCAAAATAATCAAAATCCGTGGGAAAATCAAGGAGGTCCAGGAGACTTTCCTGGTGGACCGGGATTTGGCGGATTCGGCGGATTTGGAAATAATCAGGGCGGTGGTGCTGACCTGAAATATATTGATGATAAAATAAGCAGCTATTCAAACATATTTGAAGGAGAAATATTTAAAGGTACTGATGCTGACTATAAAAGAGTTATAAAAGCAATTAAGAATTTAAACAACGGATATGAACTTGAAAAATATGTTAATGTGGATGAATGTCTTAGATATTTTGCAGTAAATACAGTGGTAGTTAATCTGGATAGTTATTTCAGTAATATGAAGCATAACTACTACCTTTATGAGGAGAACGGTCAGATTTCAATGCTCCCATGGGATTATAATCTGGCTTTTGCAGGATTTCAATCAGGTTCGGCGTCTGCGGCTGTAAACTTCCCTATAGATACTCCTGTATCCGGCATTGATTTGTCTGAGAGACCGATTATAAACAAACTTCTTGAAGTTGATGAGTATAAGGAAAAATATCATAACTATTTGCAGGAAATACTAGACGGATATTTTAATAACGGTAAGTTTGACAAAAAAGTGGATGAACTGAATTCTTTAATTGGGGAATACGTTAAAAATGACGCAACGGCGTTTTTCTCATATGACAAATATACTGCAGGGATAGACATGCTAAAAGAATTTGGAAAACTAAGAGCAAAAAGTATTCAGGGGCAGCTTGATGGAAGTATTCCTTCAACAACCCAAGGACAGTCAAAGGCTGCTGACAAATTAATAGATGCATCTGCAATAAATCTTTCGGTTATGGGCTCGCAAGGTGGAGGCATGGGCAGAAATGCTGCAAACAAATCCCAAGGGGTACAACAGCTTGGTGATAATCAAATGCCACAGGGAGGAATGGAGCCACCCCAAGGAAATCAACAGCCGGGTAATAAACAAATGCCGCAGGGAGGGATGGAGCCACCCCAAGGAGATCAACAACTGGGCAATAATCAAATGCCACAGTGGGGAATGGAGCCACCTCAAGGAGAACAACAAGCAGGCAATAGGCGAATGCCACAGGGGAGAATGGAGCCGTCCCAAGGAAACCAACAAGGGGGCGATAGGCGAATGCCACAGGAAGGAATAGAGCCGTACCAAGGAAACCAGCAGCCGGACAATGGACAGATGCCTCCTGGCGGTATGGGGGGATTTGGAGATATGCCTGATATGAATGTGATGATGCAGGCAATGAAGATAATACAATCCGCCAACGGAAAAGATTTGACTGACGAACAACTACAGCAGTTAAAAGAACTTGGGATGACTGACGAGCAAATAAATTTTGCCAAAAACATGCCATTTGGCAACAGGGGTATGGGAGGAGGCGGATTCCCAGCACGAAATGGTAAGGATGGTGTAGGGAGCCGTAATATGCAGTCAATAACACAAATGTCAGTTGAGGATGCTGTGACCCTGGGGGTATGTTTAGTGTTTATGGCAGCAGGACTGTTGTTTGTCATAAAATTTAAACGCAGAAAAAGTAGTTGATAAATATATCTGACCAAAATGAGAAAAGCTATATTAAACAAGGTTTCAGGACTGTTCCAATGATTTGATACAAAAATTTGAATTTTAGTATATTGAATTTAATGAGAGTAATAAACCTTGTATATATATGGCGCGGAGGTTGGGTATTTGTTAACTAAAGTATTACTGCTTGTGGTTCTTGTATTGTTAAATGCATTTTTTTCGGGGTCTGAGATTGCCCTAATTTCTTTGAATGACAAAATAATTAAGAAGCAAGCGGAGGATGGGGACAAAAAAGCAAAACAGCTTTATAACTTTCTTAGTGAGCCTAGCAGGTTTTTGGCAACCATTCAGATAGGTATAACATTAGCAGGGTTTCTTGCAAGTGCATTTGCAACCGAGAGCTTTGTAGACCATTTAACGGGATTATTGATAAAGACAGGTTTGCCTGTTGCGCAATCCGTTATCAGAAGTGTTTCACTTATAGTGATTACTATAATTCTCTCATACTTTACATTGGTTTTTGGTGAGTTAATACCTAAAAGATTGGCTATGCAAAAGGCAGAGTTCTTAGCCAATATTGCTGTAGGGCCTTTAATGTTTCTATCCCGCGTAACGAATCCTTTTGTCAGATTTCTTACATTTTCAACAAACTTCTTCATTAAGATTTTTGGTGGAAATCCAGCAGGTGCGGACAATGAAAAAGTAACCGAGGAAGAAATCAGGATGATGATGGAGGTCGGCGAAGAGAGAGGCGTTATTCAGGATTCGGAAAAAGAAATGATTGACAATATATTTGAGTTTGATAATAAACACGTATCTGAGATAATGACTCATCGTACTAATATAGATGGCATTCCTGTGGATTCTGACCTTGATTATGTTTTACATGTCATGAACAGGGACAAATATACCCGAGTTCCTGTTTATAGTGAAAATTTGGATAATATTGTAGGTATCCTACATGTAAAAGATTTATTGGAGTATACCCAAAATACTGTTAAGGATTTTAACCTGAAAGAAATAATAAGAAGTGCTTACTTTGTGCCGGAGTCAAAGAGAACTGACGAGTTATTCAAAGAAATGCAGAAGAACAAGGTTCATTTGGCAGTTGTAATAGATGAATATGGTGGTACAGCAGGAATAGTTACTATAGAAGATTTGTTGGAAGAGATAGTGGGAAACATTTTTGACGAATACGATGTAGAGCAAAAGGATATAGAGTATCTTGAGAATGACACTTATGTATTCGATGGTGCAATCAGTCTTGACAAGGTTGAAGAAGTATTGGACGAAGAACTTCCAGTTGACAAATTCGATACCTTGGGAGGGTTTATTCTAAAGCTTCTGGGCCGAATACCTAAAGCTGATGAGAAGCCTAATGCTCAGTATGAAAATATAGTTTTCAGAGTAACGAAAATGGAAGGAAAGAGAATTGTAAAGGTACAGGCGAGTAAAAAACCGAATGATTAAAAAGAGTTATTAGACTGTCTCACACAGATTAGATTATTACATCTTGTGAGACAGTTTTTTTATGATAATTAAATATTTTAATATACATTTTATAAAAATTAATAAAATAGTTAAAAAAATTAAAATTAATATTGACATTATATGAGATTAAGCATAATATATTAATATAAGATTAATAATATTAATTAATTGATTAAAAAAATTAATTAGTTGTTCGGGAAAATTAACATTAACCAATATAAACAAATTTAACTTAATTAAATTCAAGAGGTGATTTTATGGCAAGAGAAGCAATCGGCAAATGCCCAGTTTGCGGAAATGAGACTGAAGTAACAAGGATAACATGTAACAGTTGTGACACTGTTATAGAAGGGCATTTCAAACTATGCAAGTTTTGCAAGCTTACAAATGAGCAAAGAACATTTTTGGATGTATTCATAAAGTGCAGAGGAAATATAAAGGAAGTTGAAAAAGAACTGGGCGTGTCATATCCCACAGTAAAGAATAAGCTGGAAGATGTAGCGGCCGCACTTGGACATAAAGGCGAACCGCAGCCTGAAGTTCCAGGTAGAAAGAAGGAAATACTTGATAAGCTTAACAGCGGAGAAATTAGTGTTGAAGAGGCAATAGAATTAATGAAGGAATAACATTTTTCTATCTGAATTTTAGGAGGGATTAAAATAATGTCTATAAGCGAAGAAAAATTATTAATACTAAAGATGCTTGAAGAAAAGAAGATTACAAGCGAAGAAGCTGCAAAATTACTGGCAGCTCTTGATGAAAAGGCAGAACAAGAAACTGCTGACGGATATAAGGGTAATCAAAAGGCAAATGTTTTTACCGAAGAGGCTGCAAAAGTAAGAGAGAAAGTTAACGAATGGAGAAAAGGCTTTAAAAACAATTATAGTCAGGCTGATTTTGATAACATGATTGATGACTTTGCCAATAAAGCTGAAAAGATAGGTAAAAATTTTGCTTCAACAACATTCGGAATTGTAGACAAAGTAATAGATTATGTAGGAAGTTTCGTTGATACAAATTCCTTTAATATTTTCGGAAACTGTCAAACGGTTCAAAAGAACTTTGAGGTATATCCTTCAGAAAATGCAACCTTTGACATAACTGGAGTAAACGGAGCAATTACTATAAAAAAACATCTCGATTCAAAAATCGTTATTATATCAAGAATTAAAAGCTCAGTCCCTAATGGAGAGGGAATTGTTACATTTTCCGATGATCCGGCCAATATTTCTATAAAAGTTAATAGTACCGCTTTCAATGTTAGTGTATCCCATGAAATATTTATTCCTGACATTAAATTCAAAAAAATAGCTATTCAAAACTCAAACGGTAAAATATATATTGAAGATTCTATTTCAGAAGAGATAACAGCTGTTACAAAAAATGCACATATAGAGTTAATGGGAGTAAACAGTGACAGTATTTCTGTAAACACAAAAAATGGCAGAATCCAGTTAAATTACATTATAGGAAACAACATTGATATAAATACCTCAAATGCTGTTATAGATATAAAACACATTAAGGCAAAGTCAGTTAATGCATTTACAAAGAACGGCAGAATCAGTATTGAAAATGCTCAAAATATTAATGGAGAAACTGATATGGATATGTACCTTAAAACCTCCAATGGAGGAATAAAGGTTAATATGAATGATATGGACAGCAGGGTTTACAAAGTAAAGGCTCATGCAACTAACGGAACTATCAACCTGCTAATTCCGGAAATTCTATATCATAATGTTAACCGTCAGGGTACAGGCGGAAGCTTTATTGAAGCAGAAAGCAAAAATTATGAGGCTGGGCTTTGTAAGGTTAACATAACAGCAGAAACTATGAACGGCCATGTAGAAATTGTAAAGTAGCACAAGTAATCACTGAAAACTTACCCAACCATAAGTAGATAGATATTTTCACCCAAATAAACAGTCTGAAAAGCCAAGCTTTCCAGACTGTTTATTTTTTGTAGATTAAATTAATTGTTCATGATATAATATTAAATTGCGTATAGGATTTTACGCTATATTCAGCATTTATGCAAATTAACGCATATTCGTCAATTTATATATAAAACTATTACTTATTAACCAAAAAAATGAAAAGATTGTTTTACGGAGGAATTTATGTTTGACAAACTTCAGGCTGCAGAAGACAGATACGAGGAGATAAGCCACAAGCTTAGTGACCCTGATGTCATTAACAACCAGGATGAATATAAAAAGTATATGAAAGAGTATTCTGATTTGGAAGAAATCGTTCAAAAGTACAGGGAATACAAAAAAGTAACAAAAGAAGTTGAAGAGGCAAGAGAACTTCTTGACCAGACTCTGGACAAGGACTTTAGGGAAATGGTTCAGGAGGAGTTTCAAGAAGCTCAGGAAAAACTTGAGGTAATAAAACGACAGCTTAAAATATTGATTGTCCCTAAGGACCCAAATGATGATAAAAACGTTATTGTTGAAATACGTGGAGGAGCTGGGGGCGAAGAGGCAGCCTTATTTGCAGGAGTACTTTTCAGAGCTATGACAAAGTATGCAGAAAAAAAGCACTGGAAGTATGAAATATTGGACTCTAACCCTACCGAATTGGGTGGATTTAAGGAAGTTGTGTTTTCAATAGAAGGAAAGGGTGCGTACAGCAGGCTTAAATTTGAAAGCGGAGTACACAGAGTTCAGAGAGTACCTACTACAGAATCCAGCGGACGTATTCATACATCAACTATAACTGTTGCTGTTTTGCCAGAAGTTGAGGAAGTTGATGTAGATATAAATCCAAGTGACTTAAGGATAGACACATACAGAGCCAGCGGTGCAGGAGGACAGCATATTAATAAAACTGATTCTGCAATAAGAATAACCCATATACCTACAGGGCTTGTCGTAAGCTGTCAAGACGAACGTTCACAGCATAAAAACAAAGATAGGGCCATGAAGATACTTCGTTCAAAACTGTATGAAATAGCACAGGAACAGCAGATAAACGAGGTTGCTCAGGACAGGAAGAATCAGGTTGGAACTGGTGACAGAAGTGAAAGAATCAGAACTTACAACTATCCTCAGGGAAGAGTAACCGACCATCGTATCAATCTAACTCTATACAAGTTAGATCAAGTGCTCGACGGAGACCTTGACGAGTTGATTGATGCCCTCATAACTACCGACCAATCTGAGAAGCTTGGAAGCGGTGCTGATGATGAGGATTAATGATTGTAAATAAAAAGTAGGACAATTTAATAATATTTCACAGATAACCGGAATAGTATTTAGTAGACTACTATATAAAAAAGAAGGATATTGCTGTGGAACATATTATAAAGATAACAATTGTGGGCTTGATATCAGGCATTACCGGAACAGGTATTGGCGGATTGATAGCCTTTTTTGTAGATAAAAGGATAAGCAACAGGCTGCTTAGTTCAATTTTGGAATTTTCGGCTGGATTAATGACAGCTGTAGTATGTTTTGAACTTGTCCCCGAAGCCTTTAAGGTTGCAGGATTGAATTTAACAATAATAGGAATGGGATTGGGAATACTAATTGTAATAATCCTTGATGATGTGGTGAAAAGACTTGATAGTGTGAAGAACACAAAAGGTAACTCAAGTTTACTGCGAGCAGGTATACTTGTATCGGTAGGTCTCGCACTTCACAATTTACCTGAAGGCTTTGCTGTTGGTTCAGGCTTTGAGGCTTCTATGAAACTGGGGCTAACCCTTACTGTTATAATTGCAATTCACGATGTACCGGAAGGTATTGCAATGGCACTTCCCATGAAAATAGGCGGCTTTTCTGCAAAAAAGGCGTTCCTGTTAACCATACTGTCCGGGGTGCCAATGGGCTTGGGAGCTTTTATTGGAGCAGTTTTAGGGCATGTCTCTCAGCAATTTATTGCCCTTTGTCTTGGGTTTGCCGGAGGAGCCATGCTATATGTAGTGTTTGGTGAGCTTATTCCTGAATCCAAGAGGATTTATCTGGGGAGAATGTCATCAGTAGGCAATATATTGGGAATAGTATGTGGTATAATAGTAACAATGCTTAATTAGTAGCAAACTATATTAGAGGTGAAATATTTGAAAACAAAGGTTATTAAAATAGATGCAGAAAATATAGATAAAATTGCATTAGAACCGGCTGCAGAGGCTTTAAAACAAGGGATGACGGTGGCTTTCCCAACGGAAACAGTATACGGCTTGGGAGCCAATGCCCTTGATGGAGCAGCTGTAAGCAAAATATTTAAGGCTAAGGGAAGACCCTCTGATAATCCTCTTATAGTACATATAGCAGATAAAGAGAAGGTTTCGGAATTGACTTCCTTTATCCCCCATAAGGCGGTTTTACTAATGGACAAGCTTTGGCCCGGACCTCTTACACTTGTAATGAAAAAGAGTTCTGTCATTCCAAATGAGATAACAGCGGGTTTGGATACGGTTGCAATAAGAATGCCAGGACATCCTGTAGCTCTTGAACTTATAAAACTTGCGGGGATTCCGGTTGCTGCTCCAAGTGCCAATGTTTCGGGTAAACCGAGTCCTACTACGGCGCAGCATGTACTGGATGACCTTGACGGAAAAATAGAGATAGTAGTAGAGGCAGGCAATTCCAAAGTAGGACTTGAATCCACAGTTCTTGATGTTTCGGTAGACCCTCCGGTACTTTTAAGGCCTGGAGGAATAACACCACAGCAAATTGAAGAAATTATAGGACATATAGATATTGATAGAACAATTATGGAGAAAGTGACTGCTGAAAATGTACCAAAGTCACCTGGGATGAAGTATAAACACTATTCACCCAAGGCCCATGTTATTATAGTTGAAAGTGGTGATATGGACAAACAGGTTGAAGTAGTTTGCCGCTTAGCGGAAAAATATAAAAAGGAAGACAAAAAAGTAGGAGTTTGTTCTACAGATCAGACCTTTGACAGGTATATTCTCTATGAAACGATTTCCATGGGAGACAGAAATCGTCCTGAAACGATTGCATCCAGTCTGTTTTCAATTTTAAGAGAATTTGATGACAGGGGAGTGGACATTATTCTGGCAGAAGCCGTTGATCAAAAAGGCGTAGGATTGGCAATAATGAATAGGATGGTAAAAGCAGCCGGATATGATATTGTAAAGGCGGACCTTGTTTAGTTTTATTTTGGAGGTTGACAATGAAAGAAAGTAGTTCAACAACAGATTCCATAAAGATAATATTTGTTTGCACCGGTAATACATGCCGCAGCTGTATGGCAGAAGGATTGATGAAAGAGGCATTAAAGGATTTAAAGGATTCCCCAAGGATAATAGCAACATCTCGAGGAATAAGTGCATTTGACGGTGATCCGGCTTCGGGACATTCTGTTAAAGCCATGAAAAACCTGTGGGATATAGATATATCTTCCCATAAGGCAAAAATCCTTACCAATACGGATGCAGAACAGGCGGATTTAATTCTGACAATGACACGACAGCACAGAGATATTATTAAAAGATTGTACCCACAGAAAAAAGATCAGGTTTTTACACTAAAAGAGTATGTATATCCGGATTTAAACCCAGATGGAAGTGCAGCAGACATAAGTGATCCCTATGGAATGTCATACGACGTGTATGAGGCTTGTGCCAAGGAATTACATGAATGTATAAAACTGATTTTAAGCAAAACGAGTTTTTTTTGACATGTAATAATTTATACTATAAAATAATTAAAGATATGATTATAGTTGAAGAGTATTTTTGTCAATTTTTGGAGGAATTATGATTGCAATAGGAAGTGACCATGCGGGATATCTGTTAAAAGCAGATATAATAAAGTTTTTGGAGAGTAAAGGACTTGAGGTGAAGGACTTTGGTACAAACTGCCCGGATTCAGTCGATTATCCTGATTATGGACGAGCTGTAGCAGAGGCTGTAGCCAGTAAGGAATGTGAAAAGGGCATTATTATATGTGGTACCGGTATTGGTATATCAATTGCTGCCAATAAGGTTCCGGGTGTAAGAGCAGCGCTGTGTACAGATAGCTATATGGCAAAAATGTGTAGACAGCACAATGATGCCAACGTAATCGCCATAGGTGAAAGAGTTGTTGGACCGGGACTTGCTCTCGATATAATTGAAACATGGCTGGAAACAGAATTTCTTGGTGGCAGACACCAGAAAAGGCTTGACAAAATTTCAGACATTGAAAAAAAATATTTAACAAAGTGAGGAATTTAAAAATGGAGAATGTGTTTGTTTTTGACCACCCGCTTATACAACATAAGATATCGTTGCTTAGAGATAAGAACACAAATACAAAGGAATTCAGAGAATTAGTAGCAGAGATAGCAATGCTTATGGGCTATGAAGTTACCAGAAATATGCCCCTAAAAGAAGTGGAAATTGAAACTCCTATAGGAATGGCCAAAACAAAGGTTATTTCAGGTAAGAAACTTGGAATAGTTCCAATATTGAGAGCAGGACTGGGAATGGTTGACGGTATGCTGAGACTTATCCCAATGGCAAAAGTAGGACATATTGGGTTATATAGAGACCCTGATTCATTAGAGCCAATTGAATATTATTGCAAACTGCCAGTTGATGTTGAGGAGAGAGAGATAGTTGTTCTTGACCCAATGCTCGCAACAGGTGGTTCAGCATCAGCAGCAATCCAGTTTATAAAAAAGAGAGGCGTAAAGAATATAAAGCTGATGTGCCTTATTGCTGCAAAAGCAGGAATTGAAAGAATGCAGAAGGATCATCCAGATGTTGAAATCTACTGTGCTGCAGTAGATGAAATTCTTAATGATCATGCATATATTGTTCCTGGACTTGGAGACGCTGGAGACAGATTATTCGGAACAAAATAATTCAAACAGTTATAATTTCTGGATTTTATCTTCAGCAAAAGTTTTAGCTTTAGGGGGTTCTTTATGAGGCCGTCTTGGGATGAGTATTTTATGCAGATTGTAGAGCTGATTAAGACCAGATCTACCTGTATAAGGAGACAAGTGGGTGCCGTTATCGTAAAAGATAAGAGAATTCTTGCTACAGGGTATAACGGTGCTCCAGTTGGCTGTAAGCACTGCTCTGAAGTTGGATGCACGCGCGAAAAGTTGAATATTCCGTCGGGGCAGCGACATGAATTATGCAGAGCAATTCACGCAGAGCAAAATGCCATTGTTCAGGCTGCATACAGCGGAATCAGTGTAAACGGAGCTACGTTGTATGTTACAAATCAACCTTGCGTTCTGTGTGCCAAACTGGCCATTAATGCGGGTATTGTGAGAATCGTATTTAATGGTGAATATCCTGATGAACTGGCGATGACGCTACTTGGTGAAGCCGGTATAGAGGTTGTTAGATTATAGAACTATGACCTGGGCGTTGACACTAAAAACATGATATTAAACAGAGGGGGACTGCCTCCCTCTATTTTGATGTTTGGATGGTATGTTTTTGTGTGGATTTGTCTATGGTTATAATACGAGAAGGTGTTTAAATGTCGAGTGTATATGAGTATTTTATTTCTTTCACCCTTGCATTTATAGTTGCTTTTTCAGCTACTCCGGCAGTAAAAAGCCTTGCTTTTAAATTAGGAGTTGTTGACGTTCCCAAGGACAGTCGAAGAATGCACAAGAAACCAACCGCATTATTGGGCGGATTGGCTATAATTGCGGGATTTTTTGTTTCTATACTATTTAGTATAGTTAGTTCCAAACTATTAAATGTAGAAACTGCTTTAGTTTTTGATAAACGTTTTCTTGGATTAATAGCAGGTAGTTTAATAATTGCAGTATTGGGTTTTATAGATGATAAGATGGCATTAAGTGCAAAACTTAAATTTCCTATTCAGATAGTAGCTGCTCTTATAGTTGCATTAACCGGTACTAGAATCGAATTTGTAACTAATCCATTCTCAGTCATTGGAATATCAACCTTCGGGCCATGGATTTCATACCCTTTGACTATAATATGGATAGTAGGTATTACAAATGCCATCAATTTTATTGACGGTTTGGACGGGTTGGCGGCAGGTGTATCATCAATAGCTTCCTTGTCTTTGTTCTTTGTTTCTGTAATGAGGGGTGATCCCGATATTCGTACAGCAGTACTGGCTGCAATTCTTGCAGGTTCTCTACTGGGCTTCTTGCCTTACAATTTTAATCCTGCAAAGATTTTTATGGGAGATACGGGAGCAACTTTTTTAGGATTTGTGTTGGGAACGATATCCATTCAAGGTACATATAAGTCGTATACGGCCATAGCTATAGCCGTACCGCTGCTGGTTCTCGCACTACCCTTGTTTGATACGCTTTTTGCCATTCTTAGAAGAGTTGCAAGCGGTAAATCACCAATGGAAGCAGACAGAGGGCATTTACACCACAGACTTGTTGATATGGGACTTACACAGAAACAATCGGTCTTGGTTATATACGTTGCAAGTGCGGCATTGGGACTATGCGCTGTAGTACTTGACTATAAAGGGCCCGTTAGTGCCATTATATTGGTAATAGCGGTAGCTATATTCATAGTAGGCGGATCCATGTATATGAGTGAAGTAAACAGTGCCAGCAAGGCAAAAGAGGTTCACTATCTGTACAACCCGTCAAGAATGTCTATAATAGGAGGTAGAAAGTTGGACAGACTAAAGGTAATGACAATATTCGGTACAAGACCTGATGCCGTTAAAATGGCACCTCTTGTAAAGGAGCTGGAAAGGTGCGATAAAATTGATTCAATTGTCTGTGTAACAGCCCAACACAGAGAGATGCTAGATCAGGTACTAAAAATGTTTGAGATTACACCTAAACATGATTTGAATATAATGCAGAGCAGACAAACCTTAACAGGCATTACAACAAGAGCTCTTGAGGGTCTTGAGAAGGTTATGGATCAGGAAAAACCTGATATAGTACTTGTACATGGTGATACTACAACATGTTTTGTGGGCAGCCTTGCAGCATTTTACAAGCAGATAGCTGTAGGACATGTAGAAGCTGGATTGAGGACATTTGACAAGTACTCTCCGTATCCGGAAGAAATGAACAGAAAACTTACTGGTTCAATGGCGGATATTCATCTTGCGCCAACTCAAACAAACAGGGAAAATCTTTTAAGAGAAGGCGTAAGTCAGGATTCAATATATGTGACAGGTAATACGGTAAATGATGCATTAAAAACAACTGTAAAGGAAGACTATACATTCCAGTGTGAAGAACTCAGAAGTATAGATTTCAAAAATAAACGAGTTATTGCTGTTACCGCCCACAGAAGAGAAAACCTTGGAGAACCACTTCACAATATTTGTCGTGCACTTTCTGCAATTGTTGATAAGTATGAAGATGTTGAACTGGTTTATACAGTACATTTGAATCCAGTTGTACAGGAAACAGCCAGAGAGATACTTGGAGGAAAAGAAAGAGTTCACTTAATCCCTCCACTGGATGTCCAGGATATGCATAATCTTATGGCCAGATCTTATATGATAATGACTGATTCCGGTGGAATACAGGAAGAAGCACCAACTTTGGGCAAACCGGTTCTTGTATTAAGAAAAGAAACTGAAAGACCTGAAGCTGTTAAAGCAGGTACAGTAAGACTTGCTGGTACAGTTGAAAGCGAGATAATAGAACATGCCTCAAAGCTTCTTGATGACAAGGAAGACTATGATAGAATGGCAAAGGCAGTAAATCCTTACGGCGATGGACATGCTTCAGAAAGAATTGTAAAGGTACTTCTGTATCACTTCGGTTTAACAGATGAAATACCTCAGGAGTTTAGTGTTTGATATTTTAAAGGGGCCGTTGTACAATGAATAATTTATATTCACTGTGCAACGACCCCTTCTTAGTTTAAATGTTTTCAATATTGATTATTTAGCTAAACTGTCATTATCCGTATCAGCTTCACCAGTGCTTGATGAATCTCTCAGTATTACAATATCAACTCTTCTATTTTTTGCTCTGTTAGCATCTGATGTATTCGGAACTAACGGTGAATATTCACCGTATGGAACAGGGTGAATCATCTTTGGGTTAATACCGCCTTTCTCAACCAGAAGCTTCAAAACATTTATTGCTCTTGCCGCCGACAATTCCCAGTTAGATGCATATAAGGCACTCTTCATTGGAATGTTGTCAGTATGACCTTCTACACGGATATGCTTGTTTGGAATCTTACTCAGAATATCTTTTCCTATTTTTATTACTGTATCCTGATCTTTTGGCTCTATTACAGCACTTCCGCTTTTAAACAGTATTTTCTCATTTATTGTAACAACTATACCGCGTTCCTGCATTGTTACAGCTACGTTTCCTTTTAACCCCTCAGAGTCCACAAGGCCATTTATTTCCTCTTGCAACGCCTCCATTTGCTGATCTTCAATCTTTGAAGGTATTACGGGAGACGGCATTGTGGCAGGAAAATCAATCAAAGAATTTCCTGAACTGCCACCATGAACTATAGACGGTCGTTCTCCATTACCAAAAGCAGAACTCAGAGACTGTGAGAGCTGCTGAAATTTTTCAGAGTTAACCTGGCTCATGGAATACAATATTATAAAGAGTATTAACAACAAGTTCATAAGGTCAGCATAAGTCAAGAGCCAACGCTCATTATTATCCTTGACAATTTTTTCCTTAGCCATTCTTATGCCTCAGCTCCTTCTTCCGCAGTAGCTGCTGATTTGTTTTTAGCACCGTTTAACTTTTCCATCAGGTTAAGGTTGAGTTTTTCCTTAATAATACGTGGATTTTCTCCGGCCTGTATGGATAAGAGACCTTCTATTATTATTTCATTAATCATTGTTTCACGTGCTGCTTTAGCCTTTATTTTGGTGCCGAATGGCAACCATACAAGGTTAGCGAAGGCAACACCGTACATGGTTGCAATAAAAGCACTGGATATTTTAGGTCCAAGTGCTGCGGAATCTGATAAATCTTTGAGGATACTAATCATACCCATAACTGTTCCGCAAACTCCCATGGCAGGCCAAGTTCCACCCATTGCCTCAAATATTTTTGCACCTGACTCATAGATTTCAGCCTGAAGTTCAGTTTCTCTTGCAAGTATATCCTTTATTACTTCAGTTTCGATACCGTCAACAACTAGAGCCAAGCCTTTTCTAATAAGGTCATTCTTATTAGTTTGGGCATCCTGCTCAAGACTGAGAAGCCCATCTTTTCTGGCCTTCTCAGATAAATCTGCCAGCTCGTTTATAATATCTATTTCGTTATATTTCTTTTGAATAAACAACATACTTAATGTCGAAAGCATTTTCTTAACTTCTGATAAAGGAAATGCAACCAGTGTCGCACCAAAACCTCCGATAAAAACAATCAGAAACGGAGCTACTTTGAAAAGGGCGCCAAGTTGGCCTCCTTCTTCCAAATATCCTGCAATAACCCCACCAAGACCTAGTACCAAACCTACAATGGTTGTAATATCCATAGAATGACCACTCCTGAATTTTTTGAATTTCTTTTGTGCATTTTTACTAAATTCACTAACCTCATTATAGCACTTTTCAGCAAAGTACCATTGATTTAGCTTTTTTACTATGCTATTATTTAATTAATTTCTTACCAACCAATGGTTAATTATCATTGCATGAAGATAATTAACCTAAATAAATATCGTAAATTTTGGCGAAAAACTTAACAACTTTTTATTGAGATTGGCAGAATAAAATAATAATATATGAGTGATATAATAAAGTTTTTTATAAAAAGGGTTTTTGTTTTATATTTGGTGATACTAATTGCATGTTTTTTTGTAAAACGTCATACACTACCAACAATACTTATATTCACCATCAGTGTGATATTTTCAGTGTTGAGATTAGCGGCATTTGATTTTGTATTGAAGAACTTGTGTAACGGTGTCAAAAAAAAAGTTGCAGTTGCACTTAATTTAGTGCTATATTTATTTAATCTTGGAATTATTACTATCACATTTGTCCTTGCATTGAACTTTGGCGTATATACTTTGCTGGCTGCATTGACAGGTACTTTATCGGTTGTGATAGTTATAATGGTGAATACTATAACAGAAACCTTAGGTATTACAAAAAATCAGTTTGGAGAGAAGGTGATATAATGGGAGAAAAACTTACTCATGCAATGGAGCCACACAATGCATTTACCATGAATCTGTTTGGACTTAAAATTCCCGTTTCTGATCTTGTTGTCACAATGTGGATAATAATGGCTATAATGATCGTTCTTGCTATTGTTTTAACACGTAAACTTTCTTTAATTCCAAATAAGAGACAGAATATTGCAGAAATAATCGTAGAGTTTATTAATAATATGGTTAAGGATGCAATTCCCCATCACTGGAAAGCATTTGCACCATATCTTGGTACTGTTATGTTATTCTTAGTTTTAGCAAATACAGTTTCAATATTTAATATTATTCCTGGAGGAGAAGAAGGCTTTAAATTAAGACCCCCTACAAGAAATATAAATGTTACTGTATGCTTGGCTGTAATGTCAATTTGTGTAGTGGCTTACGCAGGTATAAGATATAAGGGAGTAGGCGGCTGGATAAAGAGCTTTGCCAAGCCAACGCCAATTATGCTTCCTTTTAATATTCTTGACTATGTAATAAAGCCGACATCGTTAGCATTACGTCTATTTGGTAATATATTAGGTGCATTTATAGTTATGGAGCTTATTTATATGGCATTTCCGATATTTGCACCAGCAGTACTAAGCTGTTATTTTGATTTATTTGATGGCATTCTTCAAGCATATGTGTTTATGTTTTTGACTTCTATATATATTTCAGAGGCATTAGAATAAGGGGGTGAAATTATGACAGGAACAGGTATAATAGCTATAGCAGCTGCTATAGCAGCATTTACAGGTATTGGTGCAGGAATAGGTATTAGCTTGGCGACAGGTAAAGCTGTTGAAGGAATTGCTAGACAGCCAGAGGCAGCAGGTTCAATTAGAACATCTCTACTTCTAGGTGCAGCTCTTGCAGAGGCAACGGCTATCTATGGTTTGGTAGTAGCTTTGGTACTGGTTTTCTTAAAAATGTAATAGCAAAGTTTTTTAAGAGAGAACGGTATATTGTTTTGTACTAGGCATATCTGTGAGAGGTGTTAATAATATCTTTCACAGATATGCAGCAGTAAGTAAATTAATAATAAAGCTTAGTAATATACTATATATAAATAAGTATTTATTGAGTTGAAATAGAAAAAATACGGGCAGTAATAAGGGGATGTGAGAACATGTTAAAGCCTGATGGTTATACATTTATATTTGTTGCTTTAAACCTGTTAATCTTGTTTTTCTTTATGAGAAAATTCCTCTTTAAACCCATTACAAACCTCATGGAAGAGAGAAAAAGTTCCATAGAGCAGGGGTTAAAGGATGCTGAAAATGCAAAGATAGAAGCAGCTGAAGCTCGCAAGAAATATGATGAGCAAATAAAGAACATAAAATTAGATGGCGACAAACTATTGAATGAAGCAAGAGCTAAAGCCGCGCGTGAGTATGATGAAATACTGGCAGCTGCAAAAAAAGAAGCTTTAGCAGTGGTAGAAAAAGGTCGCGAAGAGATTGAACGTGAAAGAGAAGAAATGCTTCGCCAGACAAAGCAGCAGATTGCAGTACTAGCAATTGCAGCAGCAACAAAGTTAGTTCAAGCCAATATGGATACCGATGCTAATAAAGCAATGGTAGATAAATTTATAGACGAGGTAGGTGCTATTTGATGCCACTTGTTGAAAAAAGGTATGCACAGGCACTGTTGCAATTGTCAGGTTCAAATATTAATTCCGTAATAGAGGAATTTGGAGATTTTATCAATTTATTTAATACTGATAAGGACTTCAGAGACTTTTTGAATAACCCTGTTGTTAAAACCGATAAGAAACAGGCTCTTGTCAAAAATGTATTTACCGGGCGATTAAGTAAAAATCTCCTTAACTTGGTATTACTTCTGATTTCCAAAAAGAGAACATCTGAAATACCCGGAATATACAACCAGTTTGTCCAAATGGCAAATGAAACGTCAAATGTTCTGGATATGAAGATAATAATGGCTGCTCCATTGGATGAAGTACAATTGGAGGCTGTAAGGCAAAAGTTTAGAATGAAATATAATGCAGTAGCAGTAAATTCCACTGAAATCGTAGATGAATCACTTATTGGTGGCATAAAGGTGATTATAGGTGATAAGGTTTACGATGGGAGTGTAAAAGGCAGGATAGAATCATTAACTGAGATAGTCAGTGTTTAGCTGACGGTATCGGAACATATGGGGTGAGAAACATGAGTCTTAGACCAGAAGAAATAAGCTCAATTATAAAGCAGCAGATTGAAAATTATGATACTGCTGTAAAGACTGATGATGTTGGATATGTTCTTCAGTCGGGAGATAATATTGCGAGAATATACGGACTTAAATCATGTATGTCCGGCGAGCTTTTACAATTTGAAAATGATGTATTTGGTATGGCTCTCAATCTCGAAGAAGATAACGTGGGATGTGTTGTTCTGGGAGATGACAGAGGAATAAAGGAAGGCTCAACGGTTAAAAGAACAGGAAAGACTGTTCAGGTTCCGGTGGGACAAAGCCTTATCGGGAGAGTTGTCAGTCCTCTTGGAAAACCGTTGGATGGAAAAGGAGATATTGTAGCAGAAGAATATCGTCCTGTTGAGTTTACGGCTCCCGGTGTTATTGACAGAAAGAGTGTTAACAAGCCACTTCAGACAGGTATTATGGCACTTGATGCCTTGATTCCAATTGGAAGGGGACAAAGAGAGCTTATAATTGGAGACAGGCAGACTGGTAAAACGGCTATAGCTGTAGATACTATTATCAATCAAAAAGGCAAAGATGTTATTTGTGTTTATGTAGCAATTGGACAAAAGGCATCTACTATTACAGGTATTGTAAATACTCTGGAAAAATTCGGAGCAATGGAATATTCTATTGTTGTATCATCAACGGCAAGCAACCCTTCATCGGTTCAGTATCTTGCGCCTTATGCAGGATGCGCTATTGCAGAGGATTTTATGTACAGATATCATAAAGATGTTTTAATAATTTATGATGATTTGTCCAAGCATGCAGTTGCTTACAGAGCAATGTCCCTTCTGCTGAAAAGACCACCTGGAAGAGAAGCTTATCCCGGAGATGTTTTTTATTTGCACTCAAGACTACTTGAAAGAGCAGCAAAACTTAGCGATGAACTGGGTGGAGGTTCAATTACCGCACTGCCTATCATTGAAACACTTGCGGGAGACGTTTCGGCATATATTCCAACCAATGTTATTTCCATAACTGACGGTCAGATATATCTGGAGTCTGAATTGTTCCATTCAGGACAAAGACCAGCTGTTAACGTTGGATTATCAGTTTCCAGGGTTGGAGGTTCTGCTCAGATAAAAGCTATGAGAAAAATTGCAGGTCCTTTGAGAATAAACCTTGCACAGTACAGAGAACTTGAAGCATTTGCTCAGTTTGGCTCAGACCTTGATAAATCCACAAGAGACAAGCTCACTCAGGGGGAACGTCTTGTAGAGACACTAAAACAACCTCTGTATGCAACATTGCCAGTTGAAGAGCAGGTTCTAATACTGTATGGGGCTACAAATAACTATCTTATGGACTTACCTGTTAACAAGGTTAGAAAATTTAATCAGGAATTTGTGGCGTATGTAAAAGAGAAGTACCCTGGAATCCTGACCAGTATTGCCGAAACAGGAGATATAAGCGATGAAATTTCAAAGCTTATGAAGACTGCGGCAGATGAGTTTAAAGCTCAATTTGTTTAAATTAATTAAAGCTTATCTAAACAACAACACAGCAGATAAGCAGTATAATTATATTTTTGTCATGCTGTGGGACAGAAACGGCGGGTTATCATATGGCAAATAATATGCGTGAAATTAAATCACGTATCAAAAGTATAAATCAGATGAGACAAATTACTAAGGCCATGAAGTTGATATCGGCGTCAAAACTAAAAAAAGCCAGAACACAGTTGGAAGAGACACTTCCGTACTTTAACAAGGTCAGAGAAACCATAGCCGACATTCTTGCACATAGTGCCGAGGTTGAAAGCAGGTTTTTTGATATAAGAAAAGAGAAGGAAGGTAAAAAGAAAGCATATATTGTTATGACAGGTGACAAGGGGTTAGCGGGAGGTTACAATAGTAACATTCTAAAGCTGACAGAACGTGAAATCGGTGATAACAAAGAAAATGCTTTGCTTCTGGTAGCAGGTACTACGGGAAGGTCTTACTTTACCAGAAAGGGATACCATGTCCACACTGAATTTGATTATGCAGTTCAGAATCCTACAGTGTTCAGGGCAAGGGAAATTACAGAGATTATACTTGATTTATACAATAAGCAGGAAGTTGATGAGGTATATATAGCTTATACCCAAATGATATCGGCTATATCTTTGGAGCCAAGGTTATTAAAGCTTCTACCAATTGAAATCAGTGCTCTACGTGAGGATGTAAAGGCTGATGAGATTGTATTGGATCAGAAGTTTAAATATGAACCGTCAGAACAAGAAGTTCTTGATGTTCTTATTCCTAAGTATATAAAAGGTATTATGTACGGCACCTTTGTTGAAGCTTTTACAAGTGAACAGAATGCCCGTATGACTGCAATGGATAATGCAACTAAAAATGCAGATGAAATGCTGCAAAAGTTGAATCTGTATTACAATAGAGCGAGACAGGCAGCTATAACTCAGGAGATTTCTGAAATTATTGGCGGTGCCTCAGCTTTAAAATAGAAATAGAGGACAAAATTTACTAAGAAAAAGTTCTCCTAACTTTGAAAGGAGTGTATAAAATGGCTGGAAGTTCCGGAGTCATTGTACAGGTTATAGGTCCTGTACTTGACATAAGATTTGAAAATGGTATTTTGCCTAACATATATAATGCTATTAAGATTCCTACAGATTCTGGTACTGTTACTGCGGAAGTAATGCAGCATCTAGGAAATGATACAGTTAGATGTGTTGCAATGTCTTCTACAGACGGACTTGTCAGGGGCATGAATGCCGAAGATACAGGAGATGCGATTACTGTTCCTGTAGGTAAGGAAGTTCTGGGTAGAATTTTTAGTGTTTTGGGTGAGCCTGTAGATAAGGCAGGCCCCATTAAACCAACTGCTTACCTTCCCATACATAGGGAAGCACCTTCTTTGGAAGAACAAAGGCCTTCCACCGAAATACTTGAGACAGGTATTAAGGTAGTAGACTTGCTGGCGCCATATGCAAAGGGAGGTAAGATTGGACTCTTCGGCGGTGCTGGAGTTGGTAAGACAGTTCTTATAATGGAATTGATAAGAAATATAGCAACAGAGCACGGCGGATATTCAATATTTACCGGTGTTGGAGAAAGAACAAGAGAAGGTAATGACTTATGGCACGATATGAATGACTCAGGAGTTATTGATAAGACTGCCATGGTTTTCGGACAGATGAATGAACCACCGGGAGCAAGAATGAGAGTTGGTCTGACAGGACTTACAATGGCTGAGTACTTTAGGGATCAAATGGGACAGGATGTTCTTCTGTTTATAGATAATATATTCAGATTTGTCCAAGCTGGTTCAGAGGTTTCTGCACTATTAGGAAGAGTACCGTCGGCGGTTGGATATCAGCCTACGTTGGCAACGGACGTTGGTGCACTGCAAGAGAGAATAGCATCTACAAACAAGGGTTCAATTACTTCTGTTCAGGCAGTATATGTTCCTGCAGATGACTTGACCGACCCTGCTCCTGCAACTACTTTTGCTCACCTTGACGCAACTACTGTTTTAAGCAGAGATATTGTTGCAATGGGAATATATCCTGCTGTTGACCCTCTTGAATCAACATCAAGAATACTTGATCCCAAGGTTGTAGGTGAAGAACACTATACTGTAGCAAGAAGGGTGCAGGAAATTCTTCAAAGGAATAAAGAACTTCAGGATATTATTGCTATTCTCGGTATGGATGAGTTACCTGAAGAAGATAAGTTGACTGTTTTCAGGGCTAGAAAGATTCAGAGATACTTGTCACAGCCTTTCTTTGTAGGAGAACAGTTTACAGGATATAAAGGAAAGTATGTTCCATTAAAGGAAACTATTAGAGGATTTAAAGAGATTATCGACGGTAAGATGGACAATATACCTGAAGCAGCTTTTTATATGAAGGGCGCTATTGAAGAAGTTTACGAGGCTGCTAAGGAAATGGAAGAATAATCCCCTGATTTAATGCATTTTAAGCCGGTATATGGCTTATGGAGGTTAAAAAGACATGGCCACATTTTTTTTAGAGGTATTAACACCTGATAGAAAGTTTTTTTCAGGAGAGGCAGAGTGTGTAATATTTAAATCCAGTGATGGCGAGATGGGCGTTTTGGCAAAACATGCACCCACAGTTTCAGCTGTAAGCGTCGGACCTCTCAGAATCAATGCTCAGGGTAAGTGGATTGAGGCAGTTGTTACCGAAGGGTTTGCAAAGATTATGCCCGACAAGGTTGTTATACTTACCGATACGGCCGAATACCCGGAAGAAATAGATATTAACAGAGCCAAGGCTGCAAAACAGCGTGCTGAGGAACGGCTTCAGAAGAAACTCAGTCAATTGGAATATATGAGATCAAAAGCAGCTCTTGCGAGAGCGATGGCACGTTTGAATGCAACAAACAAGAGAAGTTAAATATTAAAGTTATTTTAAGAGCCTATACCGGATTTTTAAATAAATCTGGCATAGGCTCTTTTGTTTACGTAACTTCAGTTTTTCGACATGCAAATATAGAACTAATGCTAAATAATAGTATATTTCAAATAAAAAAGTCGTAATATAGCGAAATTTGTATAAAGTAAAAGAATAATTTGGGCGATATATATTAAAGGAAGATTAAAATTATTTATTAATCACATTAACAAGGAGGTTAAATGGTATGAAATCTAAGTTTAGAGTTCAAAGTATTTTGGTTGCAGCAGCTTTATTTTTATCAACAACAAATGTAGCATTAGCCGATGGTATATCACCAAAGCCTGATGAAGCAAATATTACAGTAACCAACAATGCTGGTATAGCTGATACCGTTAAAGTAACATCATTATCAGCAGGTGACGTAGTAAGAGTATATAGCCCAAAAACACAAATAGGTACTGCAACTGTATTGTCAGGGAAGACAGAAGTTATAGTAAGTATTCCTCAAATAGGTACTGAAGCAGGTGTTGTGTATGTATCAGTAACTAATGTTGGTAGTTTGGAGAGCGATAAGGTTGAAAAAGCATACATAGCTGAAGCAACAACTACAGCACCTGAGGCAGATAATATTACAGTAAAAAACAACGTAACAGGAAAATCAGATACTGTAGTAGTAACTGGACTTGAAGCAGGAGATGTAGTAAAAGTATACAGGGATGAAACAGTAACAACAACATTGGGAACAGCAACAGTAGCATCAGGAAAAACAGAAGCTACAGTAACAATCCAACAGCTTGGAGTAGAAGAAGGAAGTGTGTTTGTAACAGTAACATCTCCAGGTAAGAAAGAAAGTACAAGAGTAGAAAAAGAATACGAAGCAGAAGAAGTAACAGATGCAATAGAAGCTGACGTAGTAACAGTAACAAATAATGCAGGAAAAGCAGATACTGTAGTAGTAACTGGACTTACCGCGGGAGATATAGTAAAGGTATACAAAGACGAAACAACAAAGACAGCATTAGGAACAGCAACAGTAGCAACAGGAAAAACAGAGGCTACAGTTAGCATAACCCAGTTAGGAACAGAAGCTGGAAAGGTATATGTAACAGTAACAAGTGCAGGTAAATTGGAAAGTACAAGAACAGAAGTATCATATGCAGAAGAAGCAACAACTACAGCACCTGAGGCAGATAATATTACAGTAAAAAACAACGTAACAGGAAAATCAGATACTGTAGTAGTAACTGGACTTGAAGCAGGAGATGTAGTAAAAGTATACAGGGATGAAACAGTAACAACAACATTGGGAACAGCAACAGTAGCATCAGGAAAAACAGAAGCTACAGTAACAATCCAACAGCTTGGAGTAGAAGAAGGAAGTGTGTTTGTATCACTAACATCCCTAGGTAAGAAAGAAAGTACAAGAGTAGAAAAAGAATACGAAGCAGAAGAAGTAACAGATGCAATAGAAGCTGACGTAGTAACAGTAACAAATAATGCAGGAAAAGCAGATACTGTAGTAGTAACTGGACTTACCGCGGGAGATATAGTAAAGGTATACAAAGACGAAACAACAAAGACAGCATTAGGAACAGCAACAGTAGCAACAGGAAAAACAGAGGCTACAGTTAGCATAACCCAGTTAGGAACAGAAGCTGGAAAGGTATATGTAACAGTAACAAGTGCAGGTAAATTGGAAAGTACAAGAACAGAAGTATCATATGCAGAAGAAGCAACAACTACAGCACCTGAGGCAGATAATATTACAGTAAAAAACAACGTAACAGGAAAATCAGATACTGTAGTAGTAACTGGACTTGAAGCAGGAGATGTAGTAAAGGTATACAGAGATGGAACAGTAACAACAACATTGGGAACAGCAACAGTAGCAACAGGAAAAACAGAAGCTACAGTAACAATCCAACAGCTTGGAGCAGACGAAGGAAGTGTGTTTGTAACAGTAACATCTCCAGGTAAGAAAGAAAGTACAAGAGTGGAAAAAGAATACGAAGCAGAAGAAGTAACAGATGCAATAGAAGCTGACGTAGTAACAGTAACAAATAATGCAGGAAAAGCAGATACTGTAGTAGTAACTGGACTTACCGCAGGAGATATAGTAAAGGTATACAAAGACGAAACAACAAAGACAGCATTAGGAACAGCAACAGTAGCAACAGGAAAAACAGAGGCTACAGTTAGCATAACCCAGTTAGGAACAGAAGCTGGAAAGGTATATGTAACAGTAACAAGTGCAGGTAAACTGGAAAGTACAAGAACAGAAGTATCATATGCAGAAGAAGCAACAACTACAGCACCTGAGGCAGATAATATTACAGTAAAAAACAACGTAACAGGAAAAGCAGATACTGTAGTAGTAACTGGACTTGAAGCAGGAGATGTAGTAAAGGTATACAGAGATGGAACAGTAACAACAACATTGGGAACAGCAACAGTAGCAACAGGAAAAACAGAAGCTACAGTAACAATCCAACAGCTTGGGGTAGAAGAAGGAAGTGTGTTTGTAACAGTAACATCTCCAGGTAAGAAAGAAAGTACAAGAGTAGAAAAAGAATACGAAGCAGAAGAAGTAACAGATGCAATAGAAGCTGACGTAGTAACAGTAACAAATAATGCAGGAAAAGCAGATACTGTAGTAGTAACTGGACTTACCGCGGGAGATATAGTAAAGGTATACAAAGACGAAACAACAAAGACAGCATTAGGAACAGCAACAGTAGCAACAGGAAAAACAGAGGCTACAGTTAGCATAACCCAGTTAGGAACAGAAGCTGGAAAGGTATATGTAACAGTAACAAGTGCAGGTAAACTGGAAAGTACAAGAACAGAAGTATCATATGCAGAAGAAGCAACAACTACAGCACCTGAGGCAGATAATATTACAGTAAAAAACAACGTAACAGGAAAAGCAGATACTGTAGTAGTAACTGGACTTGAAGCAGGAGATGTAGTAAAGGTATACAGAGATGGAACAGTAACAACAACATTGGGAACAGCAACAGTAGCAACAGGAAAAACAGAAGCTACAGTAACAATCCAACAGCTTGGGGTAGAAGAAGGAAGTGTGTTTGTAACAGTAACATCTCCAGGTAAGAAAGAAAGTACAAGAGTAGAAAAAGAATACGAAGCAGAAGAAGTAACAGATGCAATAGAAGCTGACGTAGTAACAGTAACAAATAATGCAGGAAAAGCAGATACTGTAGTAGTAACTGGACTTACCGCGGGAGATATAGTAAAGGTATACAAAGACGAAGCAACAAAGACAGCATTAGGAACAGCAACAGTAGCAACAGGAAAAACAGAGGCTACAGTTAGCATAACCCAGTTAGGAACAGAAGCTGGAAAGGTATATGTAACAGTAACAAGTGCAGGTAAACTGGAAAGTACAAGAACAGAAGTATCATATGCAGCAGAAGAAGTAACTTCTGACCCTAATGCCGATAAAGTCTTAGCTATTAATAATACCGGAAACGATCTGGTTGTTGTATATGGTTTAGCGTCAGGAGATGTAGTTAATATTTATGATGTTGAAGAAGGTGGAAAAGCAATTGCTACTTCAACTGTAGCAGCTAATCAGTCACAGGTTGTAATTACAATATCTCAACTTGGACAAGCAGGTGGAACTTTCTACTTCACAGTTACTAACTCAGGTAAGCGTGAAAGTAAACGAATAGCAGTTACATTTGCGGCTGAATAAAATATAATAGCTGATAGGAAGCTGTACACTAATCAATTGGTGTACAGCTTTTTTATTTTGTAATGTGACATTAACATTACAAAATATACAATCTTATAAAATCAAATCTTAAAATTGCCGATAAAAAATAATAAAAGAAATTCTTGGGGGTATATGTTTTGATTTCTAACAGGGGAAAAAAATATCACAAAATTAAACACAATTCTAAGTTAGCAATAATACTTGCAGTAGCGATATTAATTCAAAGTCTTGTTGTATTGAATACTGCAGCTGCTACAGTAAAATCAAATATTACCGCAGTAATACATAGCATAAACGTGGTTACCCTCAATTGGAACGACTATTTATCCAATGAGATAAATTATTACTTGGAGCGCAGTCAGGATGGCGGGATATTTTATACAGTATCATATTCTGCGGCAAACCTTACAACTTTTACAGACAGTTCGGTTCAACCAGGGCATATTTATACTTACAGGGTAAAAGTTCTGGACTCAGAATACAAAACATATGTGTATACTGATGAGATTTCAATCCGTACAGATGAAGTTGCAAGGCCAGATTCATTGACCACAACAACTATTTCATCAAATCAGATAGATTTAAAATGGACGTATCCTGAAGGGAAAATAAGCAATACCATAATAGAGAGAAGAACGGAAGGTTCCACCTCCTGGTCAGAAGTAGCCAGAGTGCCCGCAGGTCAAAATACCTATAGCGATAAAGCAATAGCTGCGGGTATAAAGTATTATTATAAGGTCAGGTCGTATTCAACGGATTATATAAAATCTTCTGCATACCCTGATGAATATGAAGGTAGCAGTGCAGTTTCAATGCTGCCTAGACCGTCAAACCTGTCTGGTTTTGCTTTGTCGGGATATAAAATACAGCTTAAATGGCAGGATGTATCTTTTGAAACGGCATATATTATTGAAAGGAGAGCAGCAAACGAAGGTGATTTCATAGAAGTTGCTGTTTTACCTCAGAATACAACTAGCTATATTGATAACGTTGCACATGAAAATACCATATACAGTTATAGAATCAAGGCATTAACAGGTGTTACTAGCTCTGAGTATTCAGATGTCCTAAATGTAGCTAGTACATATCTAAAGCCTCCTTCATGGCTTACAGCCTTCAGTGTAGATGGTAAAAAAATTAGCTTGTCATGGCAGGATTTGACTACAAACGAAACAGGCTTTGAAATCTGGAGAAAGGCTCCCAATGAAACAGACTACACATTGTATGACACAATGGGGAGAAATGCAAACAGTTATATTGATTTGAATGTATCTCCACAATCAAACTATTCTTACAAGGTAAGGGCGAAAATTAATGATAATGAAGTGTATTCCGATTTTTCAAATGAGGCAGGTGCATTGACAACTCCTCTGAGTCCTCCTGCGAACTTGTCATTTAACATTATAAGCAAAACAGAGGTTGAACTTACATGGGACGATACCAGTAGCATGGAGGCTGGATTCATAGTAGAGAAAAAGATTGGTCTACTGTCACAGTGGTATCAGATTTCACAGCTTGAACCTAATACAACAAAATATAATGATAAATGGATTAGTAGCACAGAGCCTACATTTTACAGAATTAAGGCTTTTGACAGGTCAACTGCTGTCAGCTATAGCAATGAGGTGCAGTTGTCATTGGATGCTCCGGAAGCACCGAGCAATTTACAAGCATCGGTTATATCAACTAATGACGTAAAACTAACGTGGAAGGACAATTCTTCTACTGAAGAAGGATTCATTATAGAGGCAAAACAGTTATATCTTTTTAAGGAAATAGGCAGAGTTGATTCCAATGTGACTACTTTTATATATCACGATGCAGTACCAGGTAAAACAATGACATACAGAATCAGAGCTGTAAAGGGCTTGGTTCAGAGTAACCCGTCAAATGAAGTTGCCACAGCTACATTGGTGAATAATACATATAGTGATTTGAAGTCTGTAAGCTGGGCTGTTGAGGCAATCAATAACCTTGCAAGCAGAAATGTATTTGACTCTACCAGCAATAGATTTAATCCTAATCAGTCTATTAGCAGAGGTGAATACTGTGCCATTCTTGTTAGAAGTCTTGGTATGGAAAAAGCAGTTGCAGGAAGGTTTGCAGATGTTACTGCAAAACATAAATATTATAAAGAAATTATGGCAGCAGAATACTTCGGCATAATAAGCAAGGATAAATATAACAAGCTTTATCCAGATAAGCTGATAACAAGAGAACAAGCAGCGGTAATGTTGGCTTTGGCTCTGAAAATAAAGGGAACTCCATTACCCCAAAAAGACAGCAGTACTTTGAAGCAGTTTGCTGACTTTAAGTCGATTTCGGACGCATCTTCCAGAAATATAGCAGCTGTATGTGGGGCAGGTATTATTTCGGGAAGAAAAATAAATGGAAAGGTTTATTTACAACCCTCCAATAATGTCACAAGAGCAGAAGCCGCACTAATGTCCTATAAGGGATTAATATATAATCAGAGTAATCAATAAATAAAGAGAAGGAGCAAGTTAATGAAACGATATGCAAATAAAATATCTTTGATGCTTGCAGTAATATGTTTTATGGTTATCCCTTTGTCTGCATTTGCAGCTACGGGAGCATCATATTCTAACTACACAGGTTCATTGCTTACCAAGTGGAAAAATAACGGTGTCTTGGATAAGAGCTACTCAAGTCTGGATTTAGACAAGCCTATTGAGAAAATTGACTTTATTAAAATGCTCAACGCAATATTGAAGTCATCAAAAAAGGCTGACATAAATTTCATAGACGTACCTAAGAATTCATGGTATGGACAGGAGATAGCAAAGGCTGTGGCATGCGGATATATTTCAGCAAAGGAAAATACTAAATTTTATCCCTTTTCTTTAATGACCAGAGTAGAGGCTGCAGAGATGTCTGCATATGTTTTTGGACTTGAACTTAAGAACGAGAAAATACTAAGTAAGATAACTGATGGTAAGGCTCTTGAAAAGAAACAGTTAAATGATTTAGCTGCGGTAATTGAAAAAGGGGGACTTACCGAGGTCGCTGCTGGAAGGTATGCACCGACAGGAGTACTAAAGCTAAAAGATGCATTAATTATGCTGGATAAATGTGTTGGGCAGATTGCGCTTAAGTCGGGAGCCATAACTACTAATGTTGCAGGAAATTTGTTTATCAGTGCTGGAGCTGTTACCTTAAGAAATATTTCCGTTTCTGGAGATTTAATTATCGGTGAGGGTGTAGGCGACCAAGTTATTACTCTAGAAAGCGTAAAGTTGTCAGGAAGGCTTATAGTAAGAGGTGGAGGGCCTAACAACGGAGTACTTATTAAGAATTCCCAGATAGGTGAAACTCTTACCGTTGAAAAAAGTGAAGGTAACGTATATATAAGAGTGGTTGGAAGTACAACCATTAAGCAGGCATATTTAAAATCTGGATGTACCCTTGAGGAAGGTTACATGACAAGCGGCGACGGATTCGAAAATATTACCGCCATGCATGGGGCCTTTGAAAGCCAGAATGCTATACTCAAAGGTGATTTCAAAAATATATTAGCTGAAGACAGTAACTTGAATATTAAGTTAAGCGGTAACGCTGATAATGTTAGCATAACCAAAGAAAGTCAAGGAATTTTTTCTCTTTTGTCTGGAACGGTTAAGACCATTAATGCGGATGTAATTAAAAAACAAATTGAATTTTTGGGCGGAAAAGTTACGACTTTGAATATTTCAAAAGAAGCCAAAGGGAATAAAATAACCTTAGACGGCTCAGCGGAAATCAATGCTGCAAACATTGAAAGTACCACTGAAATTTTCTTTAAAAATGGAACTGTAACATCTTTAGTGTTGGATGCAAATTCCCAAGGTTCATATATAAACATGATGAGCGGTTCGTATATAGGAAACCTTATTATTATGGCAGATGCTGAAATAACTGGATATGGTAAAATTAATAGTGCATATTCCTATGCAAACAACGTTAAAATGGGGATTACACCATCATTTTACTCATATAAGTATGTATCCGGTTGGGATCCGAATGATCCTTTCTTGCCAAGTGTTAATATTAGTGTATCGGGTGCAGCTGATGACAGTATAACTCTGCAGGAAGGGAAGTCAATTGACTTGTATAAAGACTTAGGCTTGTCTGTATCACCTGATAAGAGTACAGTAGGATTCGTATCACTAAATAGCAGTGTTGCCACTGTAACTGATAAAGGTGTGATAACAGCAATTGCAGCCGGATTCGCTAAAATATACATAACTGGACAGTACTCTGGCTTTACCAGTGGTATAAAACGAATAGACGTAAATGTGACACCGGGTAATATTACACTTCCGGGAAGTGTGGAAATAAGTCCTGCAACAGGTGAAGCAGCGACAGTTAAGGACTTTGAAATAACATATACTTTAAATGATGATTTTTCAAACGGTACAGTTACTTTCTGGCTGCCGGAAGGATTCCCTGCATTTGAATCTGATACAGTAAAGATAGGAAATGGTGCAGAGGTAACCTTGAATTCATCCCAGAGACTTAATGTCAGAACTCTGTCTTTTACAAATCTTAATTTGAGCAAGGGACAGAAGATAGTTGTAAAGCTCAAGAATAAAACGGTACCTCAAGGAGGAGAATACGTATTTAGTGTTGTTGCAGATGCCGATGGAACAGGACCAAAGCTGCCGACATCAGGTCAGGATGAGCGAGTAGTATTTGCTTCAGATAAACTGAAAACACTCTTGGAGACCACAAATTACACATTATCTGACTATGATTCCGAAACCGGAACTGTAAGCTTCACAAAACTGTCATTTGCAGGATTTACAGGGGCTACTAAATGGCTTATAGCTGTTCAAGACGAAGAATTTATACGTCCTGGCTATGATGATACAGTTTCAGGAACAGAATATACTGTAGGAAGTGCTATAACCATTGCTCCAAACCAGCATCTGATGCTGGCGGCAGTTGATGGGGATAGTACCATAGGATACAAGGTTAAGGCTTTTATTGATATTAAGGTTAACTGAGATTTGTAGAAAAATAGATGTATAGTCACAATTTTAAAGACCAATTCAAACAAAACGTTTGGGTTGGTCTTTTTTGATGGGATTAATGGTGGGTAGTGGAAGGTATACTTTTAAGATTTTGACGCTGTAAATAATTTTGTGTATGAAACATAGGAAATACTCTTTTATGGTTAAAAGAATTTAAGTATTAACCAGAGAGGAGTATTTTTTATGAGTGTATTATCAAAAGAGTTAGTACAGAAAATAATTGCGGAGAATGATTTTAAAAATCCCGGAGAAATAATCTCCTTTTTAAAGGAGGTATTTAAAGATGTTCTTCAGGAAATGCTTGAAGTCGAAATGGATGTTTCTCTTGGGTATTCCCGAGATGAGTCAAGACATAAAATTACCGACAACAGTAGAAACGGTTACTCAACAAAAAAACTAAAGAGTGAATTCGGTCCTGTACAGATTGATATTCCAAGGGACAGAAAAGGTGAATTTGAGCCTAAAATAGTTCCCAAGTACAAAAGGGATGTATCAGGAATTGAGGATAAGGTGATTTCTCTTTATGCCCGAGGCATGTCTACCAGAGATATTCACGATCAGGTTAAAGCGCTTTATGGAATAGATATTTCTGCTGAAATGGTTAGTAAAATAACTGAAAGAATCCTTCCTGAAATAAAAGAATGGCAAGGTAGGCCCCTTGAGGCTATCTATCCTTTTGTATTTATGGATGCTATCCATTACAAGGTAAGAACTGATGGACAAATAGTAAATAGAGCTGCTTATGTTGTTATGGGTGTAGATATTTCAGGTAAGAAAGATATCCTTGGAATATGGATTGGAGAGAACGAATCCTCCAAGTTCTGGTTAGGTGTGTTAAATGACCTTAAAAACAGAGGTATAGAAGATGTACTCATATTCTGTGTGGACGGACTTACAGGGCTCAAAGAAGCTATTGCAGCTGCTTTTCCAAAGTCAGAAATTCAAAGGTGTATAATTCATCAACTAAGAAACTCATTTAAATATGTTTCATATAAGGATTTGAAGGCTTTTTCAAAGGATTTTAAAACTGTCTACACAAGCCCCAGTGAAGAAATAGCATTAAACCGGTTTGAAGACCTGAAAAACAAATGGGGCAAGGATTATCCATATGCATTTAAAAGTTGGGAAAACAATTGGGAAGTTTTATCACCATATTACAAGTTCCCAGAGCAGATAAGAAAAATAATATATACAACCAATATAATTGAAGGATTGCATCGGCAGTTCAGAAAAGTTACTAAGACAAAATCCGTTTTTCCTTATGATACTTCTCTTGAAAAGATGCTTTATTTGGCATCAATGAATGTAATAAAAAAATGGACTCAACGATACCGGAATTGGGATCAGGTCATGAGTCAATTAATGATTATGTACGATGGGAGACTGGATAACTATATTTAAAACATAGAGCAAAGCCCCCACCGCCCTGAAGGGCTCGTCCTCATTGCCGGACGGGCTAGACCTTCAAAATACAGGTATAAGCATAGAAATACCATTATTAAATAATTATTGCCAGATTTAATCTAAATAATGCATAAAAATAGAATAATCTGGCAATAATTTGAGATATAACATTAAATTTTTGAGAGTTAATACTTTGGAAATACTTAGCCATCATTGAGTTTGAAAGGCTTCATACACAAAATTATTTACAGCGTCTTTAATTCAACTGTACAGGTATCTATAAAGACATTGTATCCACAGCCCAATCAACCTCGACTTCTTCACCAACTTTATATTTTTGTGCATGGAGATTTTGTTGTTTAGTGTACATTATTCCTTCAGGATGCTCTTTCTTGTATTCTTTCCATAAGAACATAAGCGTGACATTCTTTTTCTTTCTGTTTGTCGGTCTTATACTTACTTTGAACTGCCTTTTATAAACACTAATGCAGATCCAATTGCAACACTAATTGAAAACCACAGTACAAAACTATTTGTAAAAAAACCGATAAAAATACCGATTACTATACAGAGTGGCAGTAATAAAAAAATCATATTGTTAGTTTTTTTATTAGATATCTTTTTACTCATAAATATATCCTCCCTTTCACTTCGCTCAAGGCATAAAACATAATGAAAGTGCTTTCGAGCATAAATTTTATTTAATTAAGCAATCTCATATAAAAGCTTGGTATTCGGTCATTGCTGTATCTCAGAATAGTCTCAATCGCTAGTTGTTTTTATTAGCCTTATTTCTCAAATCATCAAAAAAATTCTCTTTAATATTGTTAGAGTATTGCTTTACAATTTTGGATTTCCAATTTTTTTAATAAGCTCACTATAGCTTTCGCATTCTAAATATTTATGTTCTTTCCAATATGTATATTCGGCACTTTTTATATTATTCTCTTCTAATAGCAGGTAGTGATTTTTTAAACTTTTAAACAAGGATTCTTGAATAGGAGTAGCAATTGTTGGTTCGTTAGAAATTAAATTACAATAAATATGTTTACTTAGTGATTCAATATCAAGGTTTCCGAAATTGATTCCAGTATCATCTGCTTTTAACGCTTTAAAGTTGGATATTACATTCACACCGCAATACTGCATAAATTTATTAAGGTATCCGTTGACGTATTCATTGCCATTGGAGTCAGAAGTTGAAATAGTAACTCCAAGTTTTCCCAATAGGCGGAAAAGGTGCATCCAATAAGTAATTCTGTCCAGAAACACTTTCATATGGCCGGATACATTGTGGGCATAAACAGGACTTGCAAGTAATATTAAATCTGACTGAAGGATTTCATTTTTTATTGATTCCATTGCATCGGATGTATCATATGGACAAAATCCTTCAATAAAGCAACACTTACACCCTTGACAAAATTCTATCTTTACTTCATCTGCAGAATAGATTTTATACTGAATACTTCCCGAACCTAACAAAGACACTTGCTCCAATACAATATTTGTAAGCTGCCAAGTATAGGAATGATGCCCCTGTTTACTTCCAACGTAGGCAAAGATTTTTTTCATATCTTCCTCCTTAGTAAATATTAAATTCAGTTATGTTTTTATTGGATTGTTGCCGTAATACAAAATCAAAGAATATTCCTTTGTTGTTCATTAATGAGTCATACGTTCCTTCTTCTAATATCCGACCATTGTCCATCATGACAATTTTGTCACATTGTCGAATAGTAGAAAGCCGATGTGCTACTACTATTTTCGTACAATCCAATTTTTCCAGAGAGTGGGTTATTATTTCCTGTGTAATATTGTCAAGGGCAGAAGTCGCTTCGTCCAAAAAAAGAATTTTAGGCTTTCTAACAATTGCTCTTGCAATTAAAATCCTTTGTTTTTGCCCACCGGAAATAGAGCCATCTCCTTCGCTTATTACCGTATACATGCCCATTGGCATACTGCGTATATCGTCTGCGATTCCTGCAATTTCAGCTGCTTCCCATGCGTCCTCCAATGTTAAATCAGGATCAAAAAATGTGATGTTTGCCAAAATACTGTCAACCAATAGCTTCCCATCCTGCAATACTGTGCCGATCTGCTTCCTGAGGCTTTTCAAGCTTATCTCATTTATATTAACTTTGTCGTATATAACCGACCCACTTTCTGGGACTTCAAATCCAAGTAAAAGTCGAAGTAAAGTGCTTTTTCCACACCCTGTAGGTCCAGTTATGGCAATATGCTGACCACTTGAAATTTTTAGTGAAAAATCTTCAATAATGTGTGGACCATGGGAATTATATTTAAAATATACATTTTTAAGTTCTATATTTCCACATAGCTTTTTAGCGGTTTGTTTACTTTCGGATGAGTCAGGAGGTGTTGATAAAATAGGGGTTAGTATTTCGATTGTAGAATAAAAATGTGCAAATGTAATTGATATGTCGGAAAGAGATGTAAGTGCACATTTTGAAAATGTAATTGCTCATGGAGAAGATCCTGTTTTAGTGGACTTGGAAACTTTGTTTTACCCTAAAGTAAAGATTCAAAGTGCTAGAAATAAAGATAGTGGATTCCAAGCTGCAAACAGCTTTATTAACAAGTCAGTGTCCAAAATCGGATTGCTTCCTACCAGAGTGCGAATTAAAAGAGACAATAAAATTCAAAGTGTTGATGTAGGTGCATTAAGCGAAAGCAAAAATCAGAGTAGTATTCTTAAGTCACTGGTTTTAAAAAATACTCAATCAGACAATTTGTGCTTATCATATGAGTACTTATCTATAGAACAAAAGAAAAACTCTCCAAAACTTTTAGGAGAAGCACTGGATCCAAAATTGTTTATGGATGACTTAATATATGGATTTCAAGCTTTTTATAAGTTTGTACAAAATGCCAAATCAGAGATGATTGCATACACTATGTCGCTATTTTCAGAATGTCAAATAAGAGTAATACTTAAGTCTACAGTTACATATACAAGTTTATTAAATATTGCTTCACATCCTGATTTTATGAGGCATCCAATTCACCGTGTAATATTGCTTTCTAAGATAGGTGCTAACGATTACTATAATATTTATATTAAAAGATTTGAACTTTCAGAGCTCTGCCGCAATCAAGTTCCATATTTCTATACCAGGTTTAAATCACACGATTTGAAGGGCTACCCAAATGTATGCTTTCCTAATGTTATCGAACGTAATACTCCAGAAATGCTTGTTGATAAGGTGTTAAATTTATCAACAAAGGATATGAAAACACAAATTAGTTTAATCAAAGATGCTTTTTTTGTTCGTGATCCGGAGGATGATATAACTGGTATTAAATTTAATTATAAACAAAACATTGAGGTTAATCCCAATGAATGGTTGACATTATCGCAGCAAATAGCTGAATATTTATGTTCACGCAGTTTTTGTGGAATTAACGATGATGGGTGGGCTGATAGAGCATACATAGGTGCTCAGACATTGATGACTGATACAGAAGAGTGGAACAAAGATGTTGATGGTTTGGATTTATACGATGGGAATTCAGGTGTGGCACTTTTTTTCACTTATTTATGGAAAGTCAGCGGGCTGGAGAAGTATCTTAACTATGCGATTGATACAATTCAGCCTGTAGTTCAAATTGTAAACCATAGTGACGAGATAGATTACAAAGGTGCAATAGGAGCTTATAAGGGGCTGGGTGGGTTGGCATACTCACTTAATAAAATAGCTCTCTTGACGAAAGACTTATCCTTGTCGCATGCTGTTGAGAGTGTATTGGATTTAATTGATAAAAATATTTACCATGATATAAATTATGACTTAGTAGGTGGCGGTATTGGTTGTTTGGCAGCACTATTGTCTATATATCAAAAGCCATATAATCAAACAGTTAAAAATAGATCACTGTCTCTGGCAATTAAAGTATATGAATTCCTTAAGAATAAGTTTGTAAAAGTTGAGTACGGCAAAGTTATAAACTTGGATAAAGAGCGGATCAGTTCAGGGTTTGCCCATGGAACAGCAGGATTCTCCCCATACCTATATAAATTATATACAATTACATCAAATAACGAAATATTCGAGCTGTTTCAGAGCATTTTAGCATATGAGCGGCATATTTTTTATGCCCCAGAAATGCCTGGAGGGCACTCATCACTTAAAAAAGGTGAAATGGACAATAACTGGTGCAATGGTGTTTCCGGAATACTTTTAAGCAAACTTTTATTGAGAGAATTTGGCTATCATGATGAATTGCTCGATATGGAAATTAAATTAGCATATGACTTGACAATAAAAAATAGTTTCGGGTATAACCTTACATACTGTCATGGAGACTTATCGGCCCTTACTATTATTAGGTATTATGCTAAAACAATGAATAATCTGCAGTTGGAATCAAAGTGTATAAACGTGTTTCAACAATTATTTGATCGTATTAAAGATAACTGGGAATCTGAAAAGAAAACCATAAATAAGTTTAACGGTTTAATGCTCGGTGCTTCTGGATTAGGATTTGCCATGCTTAAGCAATATGACTTTGATAATGTTGATGAATTTTTATGGTTGGTTTAATAACATCTGTTAGAATGGAGAAAGTTATGAAAAAAGTTGAAAATGTACTGGAAAGTAGGTATTTTGAAAATTTAGGGTCATCAAACTTAGTAGACAAAATATGCAGTAATTTATCAGCTGCTTTCGGAAATATTCACCGACCATTTTTATTATACTGTGAAAAGCATATAGAAGTTTCCCTAGACAAGTTTTCTTTAAATTATTCTATAAAAGTTGATAAAGAAGTAATAATGAGTTCAGTTCTGGCAAGTGTAGCTGAAGAAATTACAGCACTGACAATACGTATTCTGATTATAGAACTGAACTGTTTAAAATCTAATAATGAATTACAAGGAAAAGATTCTACAGAAAGGTATAATGATTTTAATCAAAAATTGTCCGATGTATCATATTTGATAGCATTTTTCAAACGTTATCCAGTTTTGCTTTATTTAATCGATACTAAAATAACCGGCAGGCTGCAACTGGTTGATGAGTTATTAGAACGGCTTGGAGAGGATAAACAAAGTATCGAGAGTACGTTTAATATTTGTATGCACAGTCTCACAAATGTAAATATATCTTCAGGTGATTCCCATAATAACGGGAGAAAAGTTACGATACTGCAATTTGGCGAAAGATATCTTGTATATAAACCCCATGGACTTTCACCTGAAAGTTTGTTTAACCAAATAGTTGATTATATTAATAAAAAAGCGTCATTTCACTGTAAATTGAAAAAACTCAAGTGTATAGATTGTGTTAATTATGGATGGCAGGAATTTGCTGTTTATCAGAAGGCTGAAAATAACGAGGACATTTATCGGTTCTATTACCGTACCGGAGCTCTGCTCGCAATTTTTTACATGTTTTCATGTAGTGATCTGCACCATGAAAATATTTTGGCATGCAAGGATTCACCTGCTATTTTTGATTTAGAAACTTTGGTTAATATTTTCCAACAATCTATTGAAGGTGGAAATACTAACGCAGATATATCAAGGGAGTTCGCGTGTTCCGTTTTAGGAACTATGTTATTACCTGCAAACTTCGTCAATGGAGCTTTTGATTTTGATTTGAGCGGATTAGCTGGGTCTGATGATTCAGTTTCCAGAAAATGGTTTTATTTTCAAGTTAAAAACGCCGGAACTGATGAAATTTGTCTGAATAAAGAACCGTGTACTTCACCCAGAATGAAGAATGCTTTAATGTACAAGGATGAAATTGTATCACCTAAATTAAATGTGTTGAGTATCCAAAATGGTTTTTTGGATTGTTATAATGTTATAGAAAATAATAGAAATGAAATTTTAGATATAATTTGCAGCAATAGGATTGTTATACGGCATGTCCTTAGACCAACTGCTGTGTATGCAAGATTCCTTGAGGCTAGCACCCAGCCTAATTATCTTGAAAATATGGAAGCAAGGAAGGCTTTGTTTTCAAAGCTATATAATAATAACACACAACTGGATATTGTCAAATGTGAAGTAGAAGCTTTACTTAAGCATGATGTTCCGTATTTTTCCTCAGAGATAGACAGTTGTACACTATTAGGAAATCTGGTAGAGAAGATACCAGAATATTTCCAGAAAACTGCTTATCAGGTTATTGAGGATAAGGTAAAGCAGTTCAGTAATAATGATGTCAATAAACAGTTGTATTATATAAGCCAATCTTTAAGCACATTAAAAGAGCATGTAACAAATTATTCATATAATTTTGGAATGTCTGGTCAGGACAGCTATCTTTCTAATGCCAAAAAGATTGCTGATCAAATTTACAACTTGTCTGTGGTTAATTCCGAGAAAGATGAGGCAAGTTTTCTGATGACATTGGAATTGCCTAATATGAGACGACTTATAAGTTCTATGGATTTCAACATATATACTGGCGGGGGAATTATATTATTTCTGGCTGTTTTGGGGCAAGAGCTCAAAGAACAGAAATATACCCGTCTTGCGGAACAATTTTTAAATTACCAATTGTCAAGTGCGGAACAGCAAAAATCGTTATCCGCATATACAGGTATTGGTTCTGGTGCATATATATGCTACAATATGTTTAAACTTACAAATCGAAGCATATACTATGAAAAGTGCCGGAGGCTGGTTACTGAAATAAATTTTGTGGATAATTGCCCCAATGATTTCGTTGGGGGTATTTCTGGATTAATTATACTATTGTTAAATATTTTTGAAAAAGAACAGGACAGCTTATTTATAGAAAAAGCAGAATGGTTGGGAAAAGAATTGTATCGGTCGCTTAGGTCTGAAAATCAGGATTTAATAACAGGACTGGCACATGGGCTTTCGGGATATGCTTGGGCACTAATCAAATTGGGTAAGTTTACAAATAACCAAACATATATTGATTTTGGTTTGGAATTGATTAGAAAAGAAAACTCCTATTATGAACCTTCTGAATATAATTGGAGAGATTTACGTGATGACCACCAGTTTTTATCTTATTGGTGTTACGGAGCAGCAGGAATTGCTTTGTGCAGAATGAAAGTTTTGGAACTGATAAATCAGGCTGACGATGTGTTGACTAATGATTTACAGAATGGGATTGAGAGTATAAAACTTAATAAAGCTAAATCACATTCTCTTTGTCATGGATCATTTGGAAACATCGATATTCTTTTGGAGATTGGTAAATCAAGGCATATGGACAGGTGGGTAAGTTTGGCTGAAGATATTGCGAAAGATGAATTAGCAGATATTCAGAAAAATGGAGTAAGATTTGGTGATGTGGCATCCCTTAGTGATTTTTCATTTATGCAGGGACTTGGCGGTATCGGGTACGCCTTAGTACGATTAGCCAATCATAATTATCCATCTATTTTATCCTTGGATGTAATGTAATAATTTACTTTTTGGTAAGGCTAGTAATTGTATTAAAGCAAAGAGTGGGTTACGGAACTGTTGCTCAAAATAAGATAATTGTAATAATTACAGCATTTTTAAATAACATATATAGTTGAGAAAAGGGGATATTATGAGTAATATAGCTGTGAGTACTAGTAATTTGACTAAAAGTTTTAATGGACATAAATCTGTGGATAATTTAAGCTTAAGTATACCGCAAGGATGCATATATGGACTTCTGGGACCCAATGGAGCCGGAAAAACTACAACCATTCGCATGTTGCTTGGGTTAATCCGGCCGGATGGTGGAGATGTACATATATTTGGTCAGAACCTATCTTTTTATCGCGAAGCAATTTTAAAAAATGTCGGGTCATTGATTGAGACTCCGTCCTATTATGCAAATTTAAATGCATGGGAGAATCTCAAAATTATCTGTATGATGAAACAAATTAACACAGATGAAATTAATCCAATACTTGATTTAGTTGGTCTACAAAATTGTGGTAAAAAAAAGGTGGGTAAATTTTCCCTTGGTATGAAACAGCGGTTGGCCATAGCAGAGGCTCTTATTGGTGGACCTAAGCTTGTTATACTGGATGAGCCAGTCAATGGATTGGATCCTGCCGGTATACATGAAGTTAGGGAAATTATTAAATCCTTGGCTCGAAAGTCCGGAATTACTTTTTTGATTTCAAGTCATTTATTAAATGAAATGGAACTTATGGCAGATAAACTTGGAATTATAAAAGATGGTAAGCTTTTATATGAAGGAGATTTACAGAAACTGACTGATAAACAGGTAAATCGAATCACGGTAGGAGTTAGCGATCTTCGAAAAGCCGTTGATTATTTCAAGAGTGTGGGAATACAGGTTTCAATTCAGGAGAAAGATTTAATGATTGAGGGTAATTACTCTACTGAAGATATTTCGAAAAGGCTGATGGGACAGGGAATAGGTATAACTTGTATTTATAAGCAAAATGATTCCTTGGAAAATATTTATTTAAGAATGATGGATGGTCAATCAAATTAACTACTAAAATACATAATTGAATATGTATAAATTTTTCGGAGGTCACTATCAATGATATTAAAACTTTTACGTTCCGAGCAATTAAAGCTAAAGAGAACCGGACTTATTTTTATGACTATTTTAATACCGCTTGCGATTAATATGCTAATTACAATAGATCTCCAATTCCGATATACGGGATATTTGCTTATACATCAACAGGAAATGAACATTTCCTGTTGGCAATTGATATTAAAAGAACAGCGTATTTTATTTTTTCCTGCACTTCTTCCTTTTTTTGCGACATTGATTCTGACGCAGATATTTTCTGTGGAAAGAAGAAGCAACGGTTGGTCTATGATTTTAACTCAACCAATAAAGCGATACCAGTTACTTTTATCAAAATATATTATTAGTTGCAAATATATCACAATTTTAATTGTTGTTAATATTGTGACGATGGCGATTGCAGGATTCATAACAGGTATTAAGGACCCATTTGATACAGAACTGTTTTTAAGGTGTTTTTTGATACTATTGGTATCAACCTTTGCAACGGCAGCAATTCAATTGATTGCTATTGAGATTTTTCCATCTAAATGGATAAGCCTTTTCATTGGGCTATTTCTGGGTTTGCTTTCGCAGGATACATACATTAATAGCGTATTCGGTAAATTTAACCCATATTCATTTTCTGATTTTAGTTATCGTTCGGATTGGAATCAAGCTGTATTTATGATACTAATTTCATGTATTTATATTATTATTGGGTTACTAGCTTCTACATCCATATTTAAAAGAAAAAACATCTACAGATAATGAAAGGATACAAAATATGCTAAGAGCAGAGTTGTATAAATACTTTAGAATGCATTTGATCTCCATAACTTTTTTTGCATCCATCATTTGGGTACTCTGTATGCTATATTTTGTGATTTCATCAAAAATAGCTGATGTTACAAATATTGGTTTAGGATTGTATGTTTTTTCTCGGTATTTGTTTTGTGCAATAGCTGTTCCGGCTTATATTATCCTGATTACCAGAGTTGCTGGAGAGATGGAGCAAAGAAATAACAATTGGGGGCTTTTGCTGAGCATGCCGATCAAAAAGGGTACCATATACTTTGCCAAAATAATTACATTGTTGGGAATGATATTTGTTTTTTATGCTGGTTATACAACCGGCATCCTATTTATTGGAGGCATTGCAAGTAATTTTCAACTACCTGTGATGGAGATTTTACTGGAGTTGTTATTATCGTTTATATGCACCTTTTCAATACTGTCATTTTTTTATGTTTTTTCTTTAGAAAAAACTTCAATAATCATTTATCTGGGAGTGGGAGTTGTCATTTTGTTATCTGGATTTTTGGCTATACAGTCAGAAATTGTATGGATATATTGCCCCTGGTGTTATCCGACAGCAGTCACAATAGTCAATTCGCTAGGATTGACTATAAAATGTATTGGTATTAATTTTGCACTTACCTTAGCAGTAAATCTTATAGGTTTTATTCGTTTTTGTAGAAGGCAATGGACTGCTTAATAGGTGAGCATATCTGTATTCTCCAATAGTTAATGAGAGTAATAAGAATTTTAAAGATTGCACTTTATATTATTGGCTTTGTATTTGTAACTATTATAGAGCTCCTTCGACCTGTTAAATACTTTGAGCCAAATAAAGGTAAGTTTGGTAGTAAAGTAACTCTTTACAAGACATTGGTAGATAGCTCAGGCGATATGTGATACATATAACAGTTATTTTTTTAGTGTAATTATTACATGTTGTATTTATTTTATCGGAGGTCAAAGTAAATCGTATAAAAAGTAAGATTTAATAACTATCCATAAAAAAAGAAGCACAACCTGCCACCCGGCATGTTGTGCTTCTTTTTTTACGTTTTCATTACAACTTTAACCGATACTTAAGTAAATAGTCCCAAAATGCCGATAAATAGGATGTAACACTAGTATTTAACTTGCGGGGGTAAATTTACAATGAAGATTAAATTAAGATTTGTTTCAGCTATACTTGTATTAAGTCTGATATTATCGAACTTTACGGGACTAATACAACCTGTTTATGCAGCTCCGGATGTTCTTAATTTTTCCATAGATCATAGTACATTTAATGAAAATGCAGGAACGGTTAAAGCAAGCTGGAATGGACAGCTAAATGTAACGGGAACAATAACATATGAGGCACCCGCTGCTTCAGGGCACAAGACGGTAACCATAAATGTAAGTGAAGGAATGGGTTCGGTTCTGCTTACAGATATCAAAAAGGATTATATATATGATATAAACGTTTCATTATCAAATCCATCGACTGCTTATACAGCAGAAAAGTTTTATCTTGCAGGTGTATCTGTATATGCTGAGCAGATTAGACAGCAATATGTTGACCATCCCGGAGGGGGAAGGGAGACGGGGGTATATCCAGCTATAAAACTATCTTGGAAGCTTCCACAAATATATGACGGAACAGGTGCATTTGTTCCTGCTAAAGGTACCATACTCAGCAAAATAGCTCCTGCAATCGACAGGATAAACTATAAATTCCATATGGAGACAAGCAAGACAAAACCAACTCTCGCAGATGTAATAGTAAATATGAAAAATGATGGCAGCGGATACACTGCTATGGTGTCTGGAGATACAACAAGGGTTTCCGATGTAAAATGGGATAATGCACAAGGTGAATATTCCTTGTATCTGTTTGGTGTAAAAGACGATGAAACACCAATTCCGACAATACAGCAGATAAAGGATGGAACAGCAACAATTCCTACAGGAATTCCTGTTGCTGATGTAAATTATGTACTTCCTCATCAGGAAATACGTCCAGGATGTATTTATGTTGTAACTATGGATACACTGGTATGCGACGTGAATGGACAATACGTTTCAAAAGCACTGTCAGGTGCTACCACAAGTCCATTGACGGGGGTTGTAAATTATACTTATACTCCTGTTAGGTTCCAGTTAACCAAAGACTCCATGGACAATATATTAATCAGAATAAACACAGTGAACCTTGGAGATGTTTCTATGCCTGAACTGAGCTACTTTGTTCAGACAAGTAATGTTGATTCTGATGATGATAGCGACTGGAAAAATATAAAAGAAATTACAAATGTTACAGGTGAATATACTATAACTAATCTTCAGGGAATCAACCCTAGAAATACAGTATATTACAGAATTGTAGTAAGGTCTGCATCGGTAAACGATAGGATTATGTCCTTGGCTATGCCTTACAGGATGTTAGATGATACCTCTAAGACGCCTGTACCTAAAAATGTGTCAGTGATAGGAGTAAATCTGTCGGATGCAATACCAGGTGATACAGAAAGGACTTCTGACATTAAAATAATCTGGGATAAGCCGGCTAACTGGGAAGATACAAAAGATGATGACATATACTACCATTTCCTGTTGAGTACAGGTCAGAAGGATCTTGACCCTGCTGTGAAATATCCGCTTACAGCAAATGGAAAGGACTATGGAACAGGCAGCTATTCGGTTAAATACAGATTGGTTCAATATGTAAGCACAAAGTCTGGTTTGATAAAAGAAAATGCAAATGACAATACAAAACTAGAATATACAATAAAGGGTTTGGATCTCTTTAAGGGTTTTGAGGGAGACGGCACAGTTTCAGCTATTACTAACCCGGATGCTTACCCTGAATTTCTATTGCCTAACAAAACATATTATTTGCAGGTTTATACCACACTGCCGGTTGATAAGGGCAATACAACCGATAGCTCTAAGATGTCAGAAAAATCATTAACAACAAGCTTTACAACTCTTTCCCTGACAAGCAGGGATGTACCTACTCCTAACAATTTTCAATTGGTTAGTACAAAAGTAAATCCTGCAACGGAAACAACACCTGCAAATGCGGTTATAACATTGAGATTTGAAGATCTTAAAATTGACTGGAGCAAATATACAAGCAACCATAGTGCTACCGACGATGCTGTAATATATGATCTCTATATGAGTAAGCAGCCTGACCTTAGCACATTCAAACTTATAGGTTCCAGTAATCAGGCTGACAGTGATGTTGAATTTAAACCAGTTATATCCGGTAATACAACATGGATAAATATGGTTATAAATAAATTTAGTGATATGGATAATATCAATTCATTTGGATACTCTTTATCGCCGAATACAATATATTACTTTATGATAAAGGTAAGATTGAATCTTGAAAATGAGAATCCAAAGGAAAGGGAATCCACACAGACCAGTTTACTTTCAGTGACAACTCCAAGGGGTGAGCCTACAAAGCCCGATGATAATGCAAAGAAACCAGTGGCTCCATCTGATTTTGCCATAGCTTTGGATAAAAACGGGAACCCAATGGTTACGGGACATTCCGTTACATTTGAGTGGACTGTAAAGGAAAATGAGGCGTCATACAACCTCATTTCAACAGCTAAAAAGGTTGCACTTGATACACCTGATACAGATCCATCTATATTGGAGGATCCTACGTATATCAGTTATATATCTGTGTTTGGTGATAAAGACGGAAATATAGACGGCAATTCACAAAAGCTGACTCTTGACCCAAAGGCATCACCACTTCCGCCTAATCTGGTATACGACAGTAAGACAAAGAAATGCAGATATACTATAAATACATGGTTATATCCAAACAGGGTTTACTATTTCAGTTTGAGGTCTGAGGTAGTGGAGGCAAATAAATCAAAGTCCAGTGTATGGATATCCATACCTGTAACAACATCATTAATAGAAAGCCCAACTATGCTTCAGACTATAAGTGACTGTGAACTAAGCTTTTACTGGTTTGATACTAATCCTCAAACAACAGCAGACAGCTACAGTATAAAGATAAAAGCTGCCAATGACAAAAACTATACTCAGCTTACAAAAGCACAGTACAACATAGTAAAAGATGGTAGTGTGTATTATGGAAGAATTTACAAACTTAAGTCCAATACACAGTACAATATACAGGTTGTAAGAACGATTGATAATGCAGTATTAAGCAATACTACCCAGTCAACTAGAAATGACTATTATCAGATAGAAGTAAAGTGGCAGGGAATAGAAGTTGATGATTATACAGGGTATGAAATTGCAATTAAAACTGAGGATGATACGGATTATAAAGTCCTCAGTAACTCAGATTTGGAGCAATATATTGATATAACAAGACACACATACCCGTATTATATTGAAAAAACATTTAACAACCTTGGTACAGAATACTATACCTATACTGCCAGAATAAAATATGCAGAGGTAACTTTATCCAACGGAACAAAGGAACATAAGCCTTTGAAGCCAAACACAAAATATTATATAAAGGTAAGGGCTTATAAAAAGGATCCCTCAAATTTAGAGGCAATTACTCGCTCTAAATATATAGGGCCTGTAAATACAAGAACCGAGTTCAATCAAGGTGATTATGACGATAATGATAAAAATACGAATATTACGGCAAAATTCCTTGATATGATTGATAAACTTGAACAGGGACTATACTGGGATGTAAACAAGGGTAGCAGTAGTACCATGGCAAAGGTGTATGTAAAGGATGACAAAGTGGTAAATCTCCTTGAAGGTCCGGGATATACTTCCTGTACAATAGATATATCCCAGATACCTGCATATATAAATACTGATGAGGTGTATATGGCTAAAAATATATTAACGGCCATGAAGACCTATAACAAGAGTGTAATCATTAAGACAAAGAATATTGAATTTACTATAAGGCCGGATACCTTTGATATAAACAATATGGAGGAGTTTAAAAAAGCCAGGGAAGCAGCCGGAGCAAAGGATGTATACCTTAAGCTTGATAATATCCAGACAGGGGAAATACAGCCAAAGGCACCTGCAAACACTACTTCCGTATCCAAGGTAAATATACTTACTGCACAGGCAGTTGCAAGTAGAGAGACCAGTGAGAACATAAAGGATATGATAAAAGACAAGCTTTACAATGAAGACACTGGTATAATAAAGAAAAAGCTTGATGTAATAAAAAATCCTAACAACCCTAACATAAAAGGCAGCGATGCCAGCATTGACAAGTATTTAAACCAACTGATTGAGGAGATAAAGAGTGAGTTGTCATATTATATAAATGATACCTTGAATGGTGCTAACTATTCATCGGGATTCTTTGCAGAGAAATTTGATATAGCAGGATATAATTCTCCAATGTCCGTTAAAATGTCATATAAGGGGAATACTGTTGCAAATCCGTATGTACTTTACGGAAATGCAGGTAACTGGCAGAAGTTGACACAAAACTTAAAGTATGATACAGGGTATGTTACTTTCCTTGTATCAAGTCCCGGGAAATATACTGTGTTTGGCGGAAAGGATGTAACCGCAACAATAGGTGATGAGAGTCCCGCCAAGCCTTATATTACAAAGCTTGCAGGAAAATATGACCTGACTCTGGTATTTGCCGGGGCAGGAGAGTCCTACAACCCGGATTTGAGTGTATCGGTGAAAGAGGCCATAACACTTTATGAACTGGTATCCGATTCACAGGTGGACAACACAACTGATGTAAAGATAAAAGCAAAGAACTATGGACTTGACAAAATAATAAATATAAGCAACGTAAACAGAAATATAACAAGACAGGAAACGGCGGCATTGATAATAAAACTTTACTGCCAGAGAACCGGAGCAGACTATAACAGATTGAGGGCTTCCTATAATAAAATAATAAAAGATGATTCAGCTATCGAGGCAAAATATGCAACACCTGTATATGCATGTCTTAATATGAATATCATGACCCTTGATACAAGCTCGAAGTTCAATCCATCCCTGTCAATTAACAGAAAAGACATTGTGGTTGCGTTTGAAAAGATGCTTGAAGCATAGATTAACTTGTATGTATACCCGCCGGTAATACCGGCATGTGGAGGTTAAAAATGAGGACAAAAAGGATATTTGCAGCTTTAGTATTAACGATATTTTTCATAACAACATATGGTTCAGTGTATGCAGCAACCATTGATGTGCCTGTACCTGCCGCACCAACACAGCTGTCAATTCCAAAAAGCAGTCAAGGTACAGAGCCCAGCATAGGATATGATTCGGCAGATGGGGGAAAGTCTGGTTATTATGCAGACATTCAGTGGCAGGTGGCAAATCCGGCAGGCAAGTATGTGAATATATACCTTCAGGAATCACCAAAAGGCTACAGAACTGCGAAACCTACATATTTAAAAGAGAAAGATCTTCCTGCAATTACAACCCCAATTAGAATGAGAGATCTTACTTCGGGAACTGTGTACACTGCAACTTCAAAAGCATATGCAACAGAGGTTGACCCATTAACAGGTAAAGTATATAAATCCGGTGAGTCCGAGAGCTCAAACCTTGTAAAATTTATGACTGATATAAACATACAGTGTATTACATCAGGAACAAATAAAATAAAGATAGTTTGGGATGATGTATGGAATGACGGCAAGAGAATAAATTATCAACTGTATGTTTCAGAAAATAAGGATTTTGCAAATACGCTTCCTATTACTGTTACACAGGAACAGATAAGCGCAACCGGCCCGGTATATGTAAATCAGTCTGATGGAACACTGGAGTATGAGCATACAGTTAAAGATCCGGGAAGAGTGTATTATGTCAAAATTGTTCCTGTTGTATCTGACCAGTCAATTATTAAAAAGTCACAAACAGAAACTATATTGGTAAGCACACATATTTTAGTAAAAACATCTAGAGTATCAACGACAGATGACGGAACAATCTGGAGACTTGATTGGAGTCCCGTTATAACAGGACTTTCATCTTCTAACATAACCGTTCAGTATCAGATAAATAGATTTGAATCTGACAATATGCCTAAGATAATAATGGTGGAAACTGGTACAACAACATTTATTACAGTGCCTGACGGGCAGGAAAACAGTTACATGATAAGGGCAATTGTAAAGAAGGATGGACTGCCATATTATCCAAGCAATATAGATATAGTTTCAGACAAGGTTACACTTAAGGAGAGTGATGTTCCTGCATCGCCTTCCACACCGGAACTTGTACCTGAGTTTAGGGATTCGTTGGATTCCATTATAATAGCCTACGAAGATGTTAAGGACACTAACGGAGTAATCATTAAAAAAGGAGAACTTGGAAAGGATACGGCAACTATATTATGGCGTTTGCCTAAAAAGGCGGATGGTACAATAGACTCGGATGTTATGTATGATTTATGGCTTTTAGAGGATTCAGGAGCAATAGATGCTCCTCCTATAGAAACAAAGATACAGACAAATTTTAAACCGGGTAATGCGAATTTTGTACAGGACGAAGCCAATGGTGGAAAGGTTATAGGCTATAAATATAAAATTGAAAACCTACAGCCAAACCATACCTATTATTTCAGAATAATAGCCAAGAAAACCTTTGCAGAAGAAAAAGACGGAATTATTCAAAATGTAGAGCATACTTCAACTCCAGCACTTAAGGTAATTGTTACACTACCCGGAGGGTCAATAGATACCCCGTTGATACCGTCAAACCCACCTCTTCAGATAAGGAAACAGGAAGACGGAATCAAAGACATGATTACCGATACTAGCATAACAATACAGTTGAAAAACAGGTGGTTTGAACAGTTTGATTCTGCTACGGGCAAATGGTCATATATACAGGCAGACAAAACATCTATGTCTGACATACCACCATATAATCCACAAACAACGCCGCCGGATAATCAGAACTATAGAAAAGTTGAATATGATAGTGGAGTAACTTTGTATGTGGGTTGTACCGAGTATACGCCAGGTATTGATATATCATCAATAAACACGTATAAATTGGAAAATGTGTCAACAACTCCTAATGATGATTTGGAGGACATGTATCTTAATGTACCTGAAAATGTACCCGTTCCGGCTTCTGGAACTCCAGTTTATGCAAAGCACAATGTAGTTGTACCTGTGAAAGATTTAAAACCTAATACAACCTATATACTGTGGGTAAGAGCAGCCAGAGCTGGTAATCCTCCGTTGCTTTCAGATGTTTCTAATCCAATAATTTTTACTACTTTGCCTACACCTGATGATACTATAGAAAAGCCTGTAGTTCCTGAACTCAGATGTACTAATGTTTCTGATACATTTGCTGATTTGGCATGGACTTACAAGGAGCAGAATACATATTATCTAAAATATGGCACTGTGGATGATATCGCAAGGGCACAAGGCTCTTTAAAAATCACAGGAGCGCAGATAAAAAACTCTGGCCTTGACTATGTGAGGATAACAGGATTGACTGCAGATACTCAGTATTATTTCTGGATTCAAGCAGAAGCATTCAATTCTGACTTATCAGCCAGTGAAAAATCAGAATGGAGTGATTCACTGCCTTTAAGGACATTAAAGCTGATACCTCCTTCAACACCAAGAGGCTTTGGAGTTAAGAATACTGCGGATGCAGTGACCAAGAACAGTATAACCTTTGAATGGATTCAGGAACCGGGACTTACTTATATACTTGAAATTGCAGGGAAAATTGACTATTCCGATGCAAAAGTATATGAGTGTGGAAGTGTTGCCGAATTCAAGGTTGAAGGACTTACATCCAACTTCAGATATTATGCAAGGCTATATGCATATGATCCGGTTAAAAAACTTCGCTCACTGCCCACTCAAAGTATCAGCGTCAGAACATTGAGAAGCAGTGACGACTATGATTCAGACCAGGATGTAGACCATCCGATTACAGGAGATGTTATAGAGAAGGCGCCCACCATTGTAAATGGCACTTGGGTTGTTAAGATAACAGGGGTAAATGCTGACAGACTTGTACAGATAATAATGACTGACAATATACTTGACTACACCGTTGATTTATCCAAGCCGCCGGCGCCTGCAACAAATATATCCCTTATGATATCAAAAAAGGTGTTTGACAAACTGGAACAACTTAAAGAGAATATTGCCTTTAAGACTGCGGCTGTCACATATAATTTGAAAGCAGGAATACTTTCAAATGTAACTACCACAGATACTAAAAAGGAACAGATATATACCTTTGATATTGTACTAACACCTCAGAAACCATATACCCGGGCAAATGAGCTTATACTAAGGCAGCCTCTGGCACAGATGGGGGTAACACTTGACACAGGTGCAAGTATAATGACTATATCAAAATTTGCAATACCGTTGATAATCAGTTATCCCTATACAAACTCAAAGGATTATGTTGAGGGGAAAACTTTGGGATACCAATATAACGGAGTAACAAGCAGTTGGGAGAAAAAAGCTACGTCAAACAAATTCGACATAGACAACAGCAAGGGCTTTATAAGCTTCCAAGCAGAGACACCCGGAATTTATGCACTTGCTGACAGGACTAATAACTTGTTTGATGATATATATGGCCATACCTATGAAGACTCTATACTGAATGTTGCCATGGCCCACAATCTTAAAAGTATAACAAGTCGTATGTTTAATCCTGATAAGAATGCAACAGTAGGAGAAGCAGTAAAGCTTGCATTTGACAGCATGGAATATAACTATGGCAGTGATTTTATGGATTTGGCAGTAAAGACGGGATTAATAAAGTCCGGAAAAACAGCTTCAGCAATTCTTACAAGACAGGATGCTGCGTACTTGGCAACAGTATTGTATGAAATGAAAACAAATACAAGAGTTAATGGAAACAAGGACGTAATCTCAACATACAAAGACTACAGCAAGATAGATAAGACAATCCTGAATAAAGTTGCCTTTGCGGCTGAAAACGGATTTTTACCTTATCAGTCATCTACACTGTTTAACCCAACCCAAAGTGTTACAAGGGGAGAACTGATGTATATGTTGGAAAAAGCGCTGGTACTTGCAGGAGACATATAAACAAAGGACGGAGAATTTATGAAAAAGCGCATTACCAGATATATAGCCATATTATTAGCGGCAGTAGTATTGTTTACTATAGGAGTACAGGATGTTCAGGCGCATGGAGTTAAAGTAACTACACAGAAGATTGACGGCAAATACAAGCTCACTCTTACGAGTCAAGAGTCCGGTTTAGGCGTTAACATACTGGCATTCAGTATTTCAAAAGGTAAAACAATTAATATTGCCTATACATTAAAAAAGGGTGCAGTGACTTCTGCTTCAACAGAAATTGATGAGTCAATGGTTTTAGCACCTTTCAGAGTTATAACAACAAACTCCGATGATATAGATGGAAGACCATTTTCAGATATTGCTAATACCGAGTTTGATGAATATATCAGGCACTTGCACGATGTGGGTATAACTTCAGGGTTCTCAGATGGAACATTTAGACCGAGTAATACACTATCACGTGCTGAGGCGGCTACAATGCTATCGGTGGCATTAAACTTAAAACCTGATGATTCTCAAAATACCAAACTGAAGGATGTAAACGATCATTGGGGCAAGAAGTATATAAATGCCGTTGTTAATAAAGGCATAATGACTGGTTACTCGGACAAGACATTTAGACCAAACAATAAAATAACGGTTGCAGAGGTTTGTACAATAATAAGCAAATCCTTTAGTTTTAAAACAAAAGCTCAGGGTACATTTGGAAAATTGAAGAAAAACCAATGGTATTCAGCTTATGTACAAAACGTATTTAATTTAAAAATTTTAACTATTGAGGATAGTATATACAAAAACTTCTCCGAAAATGGAAATATTTCCAGAGGAAACTTTGCAATGATGCTCAGCAGAGCGCTTTCTACGTTTTAATAGATACAAAATGTAAGAAAACTTATCATGTATACGACTTTTTCAAAAAGGTAATAATTTTATTATCTTGAACTGATTTTGATTAAATTCGGACAAAATCGGCAAGGAAATTTAATTATTATAAGGTGAGTATATATGAGAAAGTTTTCTTTTATTTTTGTGGCTGTTTTATTAGTTGGAGCTATTATTGGTACTGCATATTACATAACGGAAAAAAACAACATTAATGAAGGACAGATTTCTATTAAGGATGCTTTTAATTACTCCGGCGCTAAAATGTTAGTTAACGATGTATATTTTTTCGCCAGGGCATCGGACAAATATAAGACTGTAAGTGAGTTATCAAAAGTATGTGAGGATGTATTCAAAACTCTGGAAATTTCCAAGTACTCAAAGAATACAACTAGTTCTGATTATCTGGCAAAAACAGATATGCAAGGAACAACAAAGGATGGAGTTAAAATATCTGCAATGGCAAGTATTGTTGGGAATAAGTCAGGTAATAGAGACAAATATATAACTATAGATGCAACTGAGGCCGGAGATGGAAAAGCATTACTGCTTAGGGAAAAAATCGAAGATGTATTTAAAAGACATAAACTCAAAGCAGAAATAAACTCTTGCATTACCGGAACATATGAAGGTAATCTCAAAGACGAGCAATTAGAAAATATATGTAGAAAAATACTTAATGAAAGTTCAGCTAAAAAGATTGATAGCTTCAGACAACAAAACGAAATCAGTGTATCAGCTTTTTCACCTTTAATAGGAGATAAGTTAAGAATTGGCGGTAAAAATGTAAATCTTGGAATAGCTTTTAGGTACAACAAACTAGAAAACAGGACATATTTATGGGTGGCAACACCTGTAGTCAATGCAGAGTATTAAACAAAAGATAAAATAATAAAATACGAAAGGAAGAGCTCAATTGGCTAAATATGTAATCAGTGAAGGTGTGCCTTTGAGAGGCAGTGTAAAAGTAGACGGTGCAAAAAATGCAGTTCTTCCAATTATAGCGGCGTCCCTGCTAAGTGATTCAAAAAGCATAATAGAAGAAGTTCCTGACTTGAATGATGTAAGGGTAATGTGTGATTTATTAAGGTGTCTGGGGACAGATGTTCAAAAGCAATCCGACTCCACAACCATATCTTTTGAGACTGGGGAAATAACAAATGCAACTGCTCCATATGAGCTGGTAAACAAGCTTAGAGCATCTTTTTTGGTAATGGGGCCCATGCTTGCCAGAACAGGCTATGTGAGAGTTGCTTTGCCGGGAGGATGTCCCATAGGCTCAAGGCCTGTTGATTTACACCTAAAAGGCTTTGCTGCCTTGGGAGCAGAAATAACTCAGGGGCACGGCTATATAGAAGCCAGAAGAAATAAAAGTCTGGTGGGAAACAAGATATATCTAGATTTTCCCAGTGTAGGTGCTACAGAAAACATTATGATGGCAGCCGTAATGGCTGAAGGTCAGACAACAATAGAGAATGCTGCCAATGAACCAGAGATAGTTGACTTGGCCAGCTATCTCAACGAAATGGGTGCCAATGTTATCGGTGCAGGAACAGATACAATAAGAATAGAGGGTGTTAAGAGTTTAAAGGGGTGTAGACATACTGTCATTCCAGACCGTATTGAGGCAGGTACATTTATGATAGCTGCTGCAATTACAAACGGTGAAGTAAGAATTGAAAATGTGGTTCCAGACCACCTAAAACCAGTAGTTGCAAAACTAAAGGAAACAGGACTGGAAATTTCAGAGGAATTGTCTGCAATAACAGTAAGAAGTACGGGAGAATTAAAACCAATAGATGTTAAAACACTGCCATATCCCGGATTTCCAACTGATATGCAGGCTCAAATCACATCAATGCTTTCACGTATTCCCGGTACAAGTATGGTAATTGAAACTATATTTGAGAACAGGTTTATGCACGTAAGTGAATTAAAGCGAATGGGTGCAAACATAAAGATTGATGGAAGAACCGCCGTAATTGAAGGAAAATCATGCCTTACGGGAGCATGTGTAAAAGCAACGGACTTGAGAGCAGGCGCGGCTTTGGTGCTGGCGGGCCTTGCAGCAGAGGGCGCAACCGAAATAGGCGAAATACAGCACATAGACAGAGGATATTCAGGATTTGCAGAAAAGCTGAGATCTCTTGGAGCGAAAATAGAAAGAGTTGAGGATTAGAGGGTAATAAAAACATAAAAATATATATTTAAAAGCGGGTTTGCTAATATGGTAAGCTCGTTTTTTGCATGTTAATATATAATTATGCCAGTTCATAAAAAATCTTTTTATGAATATATATAATCAATGGCACTGTAAAGTGTCCGTATTTTGAACAGGTACATTGGGACATGGGTGGTTAAAATGAAAAAAGTTATCAGCTATATATTATTAATGGCTATTATTGTTGTATTGGTTCCTTTTGGGATTATCAAGATGAATGGTAAAGAGGAAGGCCCAATACAGGTTCCGGACAAAATAAAGTCAAATACCGGTACTGAAAAACAAGAAAATGAAATTACTATAAATGTTTACATACATACTCAAAAAAAAACCGTGAAGATGTACTTGGAGGACTATATTAAGGGTGTTTTAGCAGCGGAAATGCCTGCTGAGTTTGATATAGAGGCCTTAAAGGCACAGGCTGTGGCTGCCAGAACATATGCACTGGGAAGGGCGGCCAAGCTGTATGGTTCAAGGGGTGTACATGATGATGCAGATGTATGCACTGACCATACACATTGTCAAGCGTGGTTAAGCAAGGAACAGGCCATGAAAAATTGGGGACTACTATCTTCTTTTAAATACTGGAATAAGATAACCGAGGCGGTTAATGAAACAGAAGGTCAGGTTATCGAATATAACAAAGTACTTATAAACCCGCTATTCCATTCCAATAGTGGAGGGCACACAGAGAATGTGGAGGATGTTTGGAGTGGGACAAGTGAGCCATACCTTAAGGGAGTTAAAAGCATGGGTGAGGATAAGTTTAAGGAGTATGAAAGTACTATTGTGTTGTCGGAATCTGAAATGATAAATACCTTGAAAAAAAATAATCCTAAGATTAAAATTAGTGGCAAGAATCTACTTGAAAATATTAAAATAAATGGATATTCTTCAGGGAATAGAGTATTAAGTATGAATATAGGCAACGTAAAAATAAAGGGAACTGATTTTCGTAAAATGTTCAATCTAAAGTCTACCAACTTTAAATTAAAAAGAATAGCTGGAGGTAAAATATCCATTACAACATACGGTTATGGTCACGGAGTGGGTATGAGCCAGTGTGGTGCAGACTATATGGCTCAGAAGGGAAGTACATATAAGGAGATTTTGAAGTACTATTATAAAGGTGTTGAGATTACAAAGCTGGACTTATCGAGGAAAAATTAAATCCACCATTATATCCATGTATATTGTTTACAATATAGGAAACAATATTTAATGGAGGTGGAATATACAATATGAAGAAACTTATTCCAGACGAAAATAATTGGAAAAACAAATTGTCTAAATTTTTCAGCGGCAAGGGGCTTTATATAGTTTTGGCAGTTTGTATAATATTTGTTGCGGCAACGGCAATATTATTAACAACTCAAAACATGAACTCTGATGTCGGTATGGATACCGGTAAAATAATTCCTGGTGAAGTTGCTAATGATGGTCAGGATGATGCATCAAAAGCAGTGTCCGGCAAATTGGACAAGACTGGAGCAGCAAATCAGACTACGGGTGCAAAAACTGCACAGTCGGCGGCAAATGAGACTGCAAAGTCCACACCAACACCACCAAAATCAGGTACCGATAAAAGTAAAAGTACCTCAGCAAATGTAAATGCTATTGTTAAGTTCAGCTGTAGGCCGGTAGATGGTCCTATTATGAAAGACTTTACCCGTGATATTAATACTTTCTCAGAATCAAAAACTCTGGGAGATATAAGAGCACATGACGGTATTGATTTCAAGGTAGATAAGCTTACAAAAGTTAGAGCAGTTGCAGCCGGAACAATATCAAAGGTAGAGGATAATGCCAATGGAATAACTGTTGAGATAACCCATTCAAATAACTTGAAAACCAGATATGCGGGATTGTCCAAGCAGAATCTTGAGGACATAAGCTGTGGATTAAAGGTCAAAGCCAATGAGATAATTGGACTTGTAGGTGACCCAATTCAGATAGAGTGTGAAGACGGACCGCACCTTCATTTTCAGGTTTTGAAAAACGGTAAATCAGTTGATCCGGCACCCTATTTAAGTGTACCGTCAACTGCTAATGGACAAGAAAAATAAAACAAAACACTCATAATACATTACAGAAGAAGTACCGTACATCTAGGATTAATAGATGGAGGTACTTTTCTTTATGTAAAATTCATGGAAAGGGCTTTCTCTGGGCATTATTGTATTATTGGTACTTAAATAGTAAAATAGTAAATATAATTTAATAATTAATTAGAATATTTGGGGGTAACCAGATGTCAAAGAAACGAGTAGCTATTATTTTTGGCGGGCAATCATCCGAGCATGAAGTATCAAGAATATCAGCCCAGTCAGTAATAGAAAATATAGACAGGAAAAAATATGATGTTGAAATCATAGGAATTACAAAAAACGGACAGTGGCTTAAATATGACGGGCCTGTTGAAAAAATAGGAAATGGTGAATGGGAGGACATTGCACAGAAAAAGCTTCTGGGAAGTAATATTTCAGCAAATGAAACCCCATCTGACATAACTACCATAAATTCAGCAAAGCAGGTTATAGTTGGCAATGCAAAAGCTCCCATTGATGTTGTATTTCCGGTTCTACATGGCTGTAACGGTGAAGACGGAACTATTCAGGGACTTTTTGAACTTGCAGGAATTCCGTATGTAGGCTGTGGTGTACTAGGTGCTGCAATTGGAATGGATAAGGCGTATACAAAGATAATATTTGAAAAGGAAGGCCTTCCTCAAGGTGATTATCTTGTATTTAACAGAAAGCAGGTATATAACCAGATGGATGAAGTTGTAGCTCAGGTAGAAGGCAGACTTACATATCCCTGCTTTGTAAAACCATCTAATGCTGGTTCATCTGTTGGTGTTAACAAAGCCTCTGACCGAGAAAGTCTTGAAAAGGCCTTGATTATTGCAGCTAAAAATGACAGGAGAATTCTTGTGGAAGAATTTATCGACGGCAGAGAGATCGAGTGTGCTGTTCTAGGTAATGACAATCCAATAGCATCAACGGTGGGAGAAGTAGTACCTTGCAATGAATTCTATGATTATGAGGCAAAATACCAGGTGGGTGACAGCTCAAAAGTAGTGATTCCTGCGGAAAATCTGTCTGAGGAAACTGTAGCAAAAATCAGAGAGTATGCGGTAAGAGCCTTCAAGTGCCTTGATTGTGCCGGGTTATCCAGAGTAGACTTCTTCGTTCATAAAGACACAGGGAAAATTTATATAAATGAAATTAATACTCTACCGGGTTTTACTCAGATAAGTATGTACCCCAAACTTTGGGCTGCTAGCGGTATCCCTTATTCAGAGCTTATTGACAAATTGATTGAGCTGGCATTCGAGAGATATGAGGACACCAGAAGAGAGTATACAAACACACTGGATTAAATAAATGTTGAAAAATTTACCGCAAATGTATATTATATTGAAAGTACAAAAGGTTTCAAGGAGGAGACTTAATGAGTAAAGATGTGATAATAAATGTAAAGGGTGTTCAGATTGGCGACGACAATGACCCCAATACCCTTGAACTTATCACAGAAGGGAAGTACTATCAGAAAGGCGGTAATTATTACATTACCTACAAAGAAAGTGAAGTAACTGGTATGGAAGGGACTACCACTACATTGAAGGTGGGAGAGGGGGTTGTAACCCTCATGAGATTTGGAAAGGTTAATTCACAGTTTGTTTTTCAGAAAGGTCAAAAGCATGTTTCAAGCTATAATACTGAGTATGGAAGCTTTACAATAGGGGTTTATGCAAATAATGTAGATATAAATATAAATGAAGCAGGTGGAGAAATCAGAATAGGTTATCAGATTGAAATAGACAACCAAGGTTCAGGAAGAAATGATTTTTATATGTTAATCAGGGAGGCAGGAACTGCAAATGAGAAATATAAACTCGGAAATACGCCAGCAAATTAAGGATGCTGTTATCAATTCAATAAACAAGTCTGTTGAAACAGGTGAGCTTCCTTTTCTGGAAATAAATGATATTAATATTGAAGTACCAAGAGAAAAAGGTCATGGTGATTTTTCAACAAACGTGGCAATGCAAATTACAAAAGCCGCTAAAAAACCACCGAGACAAATAGCTGATACTATAATAAAAAACATAAACACTAACGGAACATATATAATAAAGGTTGAATGTGCAGGACCTGGATTTATTAACTTTACACTGGACAACAAATACCTTTATGAAACAATTAATATAATAGAGCAGGAAAAGGAAAACTACGGCCGTATCAATATCGGAAACGGTAAAAAGGTTATGGTTGAGTTTGTAAGTGCGAATCCAACAGGACCACTTCACATGGGAAATGCCAGAGGAGGAGCACTTGGAGACTGTATAGCAAGCGTTTTGGATGCTGCGGGTTATAATGTTACAAGAGAATTCTTAATAAATGATGCCGGAAATCAGATAGAGAAATTCGGTACTTCACTTGAAGCCAGATATATTCAGCTAATAAAGGGTGAGGATGCCATAGAGTTCCCAGAGGACGGATACCATGGTGAAGACATCATAGAACATATGAAGGATTTTATTGCTATACATGGCGATAAATACATTAATGTGGATTCCGAAGAGAGGAAGAAGGTATTCGTAGACTTTGCACTTCCAAGAAATATAGCAAGGATAAGAGAAGGCCTGGAAAGCTACGGAATACATTTTGATGTGTGGTTTTCAGAGCAGACACTTCACAAAAGCGGTGAGGTAGCAGAAACAATACAGCTTCTCAAAGACAAGGATTGCACCGTTGAAAAAGATGGAGCTCTTTGGCTAAAAGGCTCAGTAATTGGAAGCGATAAGGATGAGGTACTTGTAAGAAATAACGGTATTCCTACTTATTTTGCCGCGGATATTGCATATCACAGAAATAAGTTTGAAAAGAGAGGTTTTGAGTGGGTAATAAATCTCTGGGGTGCTGACCACCATGGTCATGTAGCCAGGATGAAAGCGGCTATGGCTGCACTGGGGATTGACCCTGATAAACTGGATGTAGTATTGTTCCAATTGGTAAGACTATACAGAAATGGCGAGATTGCAAGGATGTCCAAAAGAACAGGTAAGTCAATATCACTTATGGACTTGGTTGAAGAGGTAGGAAGAGACGGAGTAAGATTCTTCTTTAACACAAAAGCTTCAGGCAGTCATTTGGATTTCGACCTTGATTTGGCTGTCAAGGAGTCCAATGAAAACCCTGTTTTTTATGTACAGTATGCACATGCCAGAATATGCAGCATGTTTAAGCTTCTTGAAAGCGAAGGCATAAAGATTCCTGCTGTAAGTGAAATAAAAGTTGAATTACTTGATAAGCCAGAAGAACTTGAACTTATCAAGAAGCTTTCAGAATATCCAGACGAAGTAAGAATATCAGCTGAAACTCTTGAACCAAGCAGACTTACAAGATATGTTCACGAGGTTGCTTCAACCTTCCATAGCTTCTACAATGCATGCAGAGTTAGGGGAGAGGAAGAAGAGATTATGAAAGCAAGACTTGTGCTTGTTAACTGTACAAGAACAGTAATAAAAAATGTTCTTGATTTGCTTAGTATAAATGCTCCTGAGAGAATGTAACAATGACATAAAAAAGCCGGCCCTTCAAATTGAAAGTGAAGGGGCCGGCTTTTTTAGTATACTTATGTATTACGGAACATAAGTATAAATTTTATTATCTGTAGGACTTAATTTAACACCCTTTATTTCGAACAAATCGCTCAAAGTAACAAAGGTATAACCCTGATTTTTAAGCGTAGGGATTATAATATCAAGGGCTTCAGGAGTTGGGTGAGGTAAAGGTTGAACATCATGCATAAGGAGTATTGCACCATCTCTTGCACCTGCTATTATAGCATCTGCTCTCTGTTGAGCAGTAGTTGACTGAGACCAGTCATTACAGGTTACACCGCCAACAAATGTAAGGTCGATTGCGTCAAACATTGAGCCTCCTATAGCCAAGTTTGGTGCACGGAAGAATTTTGGAGTAGTTCCTGAATATTTTATAATAGCAGCAGTTGTATCATCCACTGACTTTTTGATAGCAGAATAGGACATTCCGCTCATAGTGTCATATGCCCATGAGTGGTTTCCAATTTCACAACCTAAGCTTATTATTCTCTTAATTACAGGTGCTGTTGAATCATTGATTTTTTGGCCTATCATCATAAATGTAGCGGGAACATTATACTTTTCCAGTTTATCCAAAACTTTTGGAGTAAGTGTTACATCAGGACCATCATCAAATGTCAGAGCAACAACCTTTCCAGTTATAGGCGGATTTCCCACTGGTAAAGTAATAGCTCCTAAAAGGAACTTTTTAAGATTAGCAAAATCGATGGCATCTACTGTCTTATCAAAGTTAGTATCAGCAGCTGCGAGGTTAGCGATTGTACCTTTACCCAAAAGGTATGCTTTTACAGTTGCATAATCAATTGAATCAACGACTCCGTCGTTATTTACATCACCGTATTTTACGGTATCTGCAGCGTTACTTGCTGGGCTCATTACAAGCACAGAAGCTGCAACCAGGGACATAGCTAGAAATCCCTTGAAAGCCTTTCTTAAATTAAACATAAATTTGCCTCCTTTTAAAATAAAATAGTTGTTGTGAAATAAAAAAGAACCTCTTTTATCATCCTCCTTATAATTAGATATTAAACAGTAGTTTGAGACAGATTAGGGCTTGATATTAGCCGAGAATTATAATTAATATAATATTGATAATATAATGATTATACTGCCTGTACATTATTATATAACAGGCATATAGAAATTTCTAGGTAAAAAACTATTATTTGTAAAAGATATTTATAAAAGAATTTATAAAAGAATTTATAAAAAAACTCCTCTGGCATAAAAGCAACAGAGGAGTTTGAGTATAACAAATGCGTAATAATTAAATTTTAAAACCTGCAATATATTTCCTAAGACTTTCAGTCGACTTCTTTGAGGCCTCTGAAAGATTTACTACTTCGGAAGCCTTGACTAGCATATCAGAAGTTCTGGAAGCAATATTTGTTGTACCTGATGCACTTTCATTAGCAGAAATTGTTACTTCATTAATGGCTTTTAGCATGTTTTCAATTGATACCAAAAGCTCCTGAGAAGTAGAAGTAAATTCCATAACCAGATTGTCAATACGTCCTGCATCGTCACTGTATTGCTCGCTTGCGGCAGTTTGGCTTGTATAGTCTGGAATAACGGTGTTTTCTATAAACGCCAATATGTTTTTGGAACTGGTTATGAGATCTTCAACAGATGAAAACACTTCTTTTGTCACACCTTGTATTTCACTGACTGCTATTTTGGAATCTTCAGCAAGTTTTCTTATTTCATCGGCAACTACAGCAAAACCTCTGCCGGCCTCACCTGCGCGGGAGGCTTCAATGGCGGCGTTCAATGAGAGCAAGTTGGTTTGAGTGGTTATCTGCATAATGGACTCTGACAATACTCTGATTTTTTCAATGGACTGTGCATGTTCAATAGCTGTTGTCAGCTCACTGTTTGCTGATTCATATACACTATAAGCATAGTCCTTTGACTTTTTAGCGGAAACCATGAGCTCCTCAGCACGCTTACTAATATCTTGAGCTGCGAAGGAGGTTTCCTGAGCTTTAGTTGCAATATTTTCCACTGCTGTTTCTATATCTGCCGATGTTGCATTCATTTCCTCCATAGCCGCAGCGGTTTCTTCCATACCTGCTGACAATTCTTCAGTGGTTGCTGAAATTTCTTCTATAGATGAATTCAAATCAGTTATACTTACAACGGACTTTTTAACAGAATCGTCTATGTTTCCAGACTCACTTATAATAGTTTTAATAATTCCTGATACAGAATCATGTAATGTATTTGCTGATCTTGCCATATGTCCTATTTCGCTTGAATTTTTGAGAACCTTTTTGGGTACTGACACACTGAAATCACCTTCTGAGAATTTATTAAGGCAATCGTTTATAATTTTGATAGATTTGGACATATTATTTCCAATGAGATAGGAAAAAGCAGCTCCCAACAGTAGTATAATTAATACAATAGTGGCTATTTTAACAAGAATATTATTAATTTCCTTGTCTACCACGGATTTGTCTATACCTGTAAACCACATACCAATCACCTTACCGCTGACGTCCTTTAAGGGAGTATAGTATGTAAATGCACTTTTTCCTGCAACCAAGGCAACACCACTATAAACATTGCCTTTTACCAGAACTTGCTCTATAACCTCCTTAGATGCTTTTGTACCAATAGCTCTTTCTCCATTTTCCTGTAGTACGTTTGTAGATACTCTGGTGTCATTTCTGAATATTGTTGCCAGGTTTCCGGTACTTTCTTTAATGTGATCTACAAACAGAGTATCATCATTAATGACATGATCCCCTTTTAATAGAGAATCTCCGGAAACTTTCCAAGCTCCGGGATATTTCTCATTAAGAAATGACAGAGCTAAATTTGCATTGGATTTTATATTATACTCATATTGGTCTTTAACCAATTTTGAAACCATAAAATTCATAAGCAGGAATATAGCTAGAGCAAATAACAGTAGTACTGATGAAAAAGATAAAACGAGTTTAGTTTTTATTTTCATTATACCGTCTCCTTTGTTAATCTATGGATAAAAATATTTTATGTAACATTATAAAGTTACTAAGACATAATATACCCTAGATTTTACCACAAAATCACAAAATCAAACATAGTTTCACATGTTCATATCGGTACCATAAAAATAGTACTATAGTGCTATTTTTTACCAAATTATAGTTGTAATAAAACTTTAATAAAAAAATATGGCAAAAACCCGATATAATTAATATGAATATTATAACTTACTTGGAAAACAGGAGTCAGAAAAATGAATCTATTTAAGCTGAAAAATAAAAAGGGAGAAAATATCATTTTAAAGGTAGCTGCAACAGTATTGAGTATGACTCTTATTACTCAGACCTTTACTGTGAGTGCTGCAAATGAGAAGGTCATAAATTCTTATAATGCAGTATCAACTGGACAGGCCATTATAAATAATCTCAAATATACTGATATAGATGGCCTTGATAATAATTCAAAAAATTCCATATTTCAAAATGGTGCCTTGGGAATTTACATAACACCAGGAAGTAAAAAATTTAACCCAAAAGGTTATATTTCAAAAGAAATGGCCCTTTATTTAATATATACCGCTGCAAACAGAGTCCGTGAGATAGATGAACAGGGCCAGGCGCTTAACAGCGAAAGAACAGTAAAGAAAACTAACCCTCAGGATGTACTCTTTGACGGCAGCTTGCAACTGGCTGCAAATGACGGACTTATATCAGAAACAGATTTGGCTGATGCAATGCAGGCAAACCAAAATAATCTTGGTGCATCAGACTTTAAGAGAAGTGCTCCCGTTCAAAGACAAGAGTTTGCAACATGGATTGCAAAAGCATTAATGATACCGCCTGAACCACAGCAACAGGAATTACTAAACAACTTTTCTGACTGGGAAAGCTGCAAGCCTGAAAATGTACCTTATCTGGAGGCTGTGTTAAGAGCAAAAATCATGAACGGTAACGGCTCAGGAAAATTCCTTCCCACAGGACTGGTTACACGTCAGCAGGCGGCAGCAATCCTTAAAAATGCGGAAGATATTATACTACCTCTTAGAAGCCTTGAACAAAGGAATGCAACTGTAACAGGTATTCAACAGGGAAAAGATAATTCCAACGGAAGCACCACTACATACACTACGATTACTTTAAGAAATTCCGAGGGACTTCTGGATGAAATCACTGTGGTGAAAAGCAGCAGGAAACCCGTATCAAATACAAATGAACTTACTGGTTCTGCTTCGGCATCATACAGCTCGGAACTGCCCGTATTTAAGAATGGTAAAATAACAAGCTCTGCTGATTTGAAAACAGGAGACAAAATACAATACATAGCAGGGATGGAAGATCAGATAGTAAGTTATGTCCGCGTTCTGGCAAAGAATGAAGTGGTGCCCGACGAAGTTGAAAAAGGCTTATATGCAGGAATAGTTGAGGAAAACAACCCGCAGTTAGGATATATTACACTTTACAATGAGGACGGAACAGGAAAAACTCCCCTTGTACTTTCAAAACTTAGAACATATAACTATGCGGACCCAAATGATATTCAGGTATATAAAAATCATGTAGAAGCTCAACTTGATGATATTGAAGCAGGGGATACGGTATTTATAAGGGTTGATTCAAATAACCTGGTTACCTCTGTAAGTAGTGTTGCAAACTACACTGTAAGATATGGAAAGATTATTTCAAAAAAGCTTAGTTCTATAATAGTAGAATTTGATAAGAAGCAGCAGAAGTCCTATAATATTGACCGCACAAATATTATAAAAGATGGAAAACTTGTAAAATACAGTCAACTCAAAGATGGAGATAATGTAAAGCTTTTGATAAACGAAGCCCCAAATCTGACGGTTCTAAAAGAAATCATGATAGAAGGCGGAGACAAGCTTGTTTCTAATGTGTATAAAGGAACTTTTGATAACTATAATAGTATATCAAACACAATATACCTGAATGATCCGTGGACTTTCAGAAACGGAAGTTGGATAAAGGAAACTAACGGTTCAAAGGTAATTGAGCTTGGAAACGGTTTTACGGCGTATTTTGACGGACAAAAAAGAGATTTAAAAGATCTTTCTCTATTAAAAGATAATACAGTTTATATTGCAAGTGAAAAAGACTACGGTAATGGTGAGCTTGCTGTTATGGCTTCCTTTATGGACAGCTCAGACAAGGAAGTACCATATGACGACAAGGTTTACATAACTGGAACAAACAGATTTGTACTTGAAAAGAATTTGGTAAATATCACATATAATCCAGGAACAATTGTTATTAAAGATGGACGCCTTGTTCAGGGAAGCAGTGTATCAACAGACGACTATGCTTATGTTATGGCTAACAGAGACAATTCCGGCAGCGGTAGTACTTTAGTAGCAGGAGTAGTTTCAATAGAACAGAGGCCGGGAACAGAGGCAGTTCAGTTATACAGAGGAAGAATCAGCAGTATAGACGAATACAAGACGGTAACATTGGAATCTTATTCTAAACTTAATGGCACAAATTGGGATTATGCAAATACACCAATGACATTCAGCTTGTCCTCCAATACACGTATTACGGATACGGATGGAATAATAGGACAGGGAGACTTTACTGCTGAAAATACCCAAAATACCTTTAAGGGAAGGACGGTATATATACTTAGTGATGGAACAGATGCGGTAGAAATAAGTACAGCACCATTTGGCAACTATAATATACAAGGTACAGTGAGCGGTACTACAGGTGGTACTTTGGCAGAAGACGGTTCAGTTATACAGGAGCCTCAATCAATCCTTTTGAAAAATTGCCGGTATTACAATACTTCATCACACCTTTGGGTAACTATGGGGGACAGTAATTTTAAAATACTTCCAAATTCATTGATACTCAAAAACAACAAAAAAATTAATCCCAGTGAACTTAAAAAGGGAGATTCATTAAGGATACTCAAGAAGGATAATGCAGTTACTGGAGATGCTTACATTATTATAGTGGAATAACAGGATAAAAGAGTGGAGGGTATTAAATTGAGGAACATACTTTACCAAAGAAATAACAAATACAGCATATTAGCAAAAACTGCAGGCCTTGTTTTATCAGCTGCCTTGACAATAGGCATGGCAGCTCCCGGAACTGCCTACGCACTCCGTGGAGACAGCGGCTACGAAGGAGGTATATCCTCAGGGGAAAACCCAAATGTTACAGTAACATCAACAACAAGCAAAATCAGTTATCAATATCAGGAGCCATTTTTTCTTACAGGAGTCCCCATAGTTCTTACTGGAACAATGACTATAAAAAAGGCACTTAAAACTGATTCAAAGACTGGTGTTCAGACACTTACAACTACATACGATTATAATGTACCAAACTCAAATAACAATTCTCTGGTGAGAAACATAGTAATGACTACCACAATAACTCCCAGAGATAACGGCCAGAAAACAGAAACAACAAAGCTGACAAGTGCTTCGGAAACTCTCAAGCTCAATGGAACAAGTTATTATATATCAAAAAGCAATCCTAACGATTATATGATATCAAAGGCCATTACAAACGACTATCAGCCTGCGGTTAACTATTTTGCCGGAACACTTATAGGTAAAAAGACTTACCATGTAGGAAGCAGCAACAGTGCAGACGTAATTATAGTAGATTCCACTTGTAATACATTTGGATATGATGAATACTGGAGTACTGCAGAAACCCAAACCATACAGCAGACAATTACCAGCCGTAAAGCAGGGCAGGCTTCAATAGTATTGGGAAATGCAAACATAGACATATCAACTACTACTACAAAACAGTTGAAATACTATGAAAATCAACCTGAGCAAATCAGTTTTGAAGGTGGCTATTATAAGACACAGTACAATGAAAATGTCTTAAAATATACAGCTAATCTAAAAGAACTGGATAAAAACGGTGTACCTACAAGTAAAACCGTAACATATACAAAAAGCCTAAAGCTGGAAAGTTTTCCATTTAATGACCCGTTGGTTGCGCCGAATCTTAAAAAGATAAAAGGCCATCCTGCTGAAGAGAGTATTGCTATAATGTTTGGTCTTGAAGCATTTAAGGATATAGACAGCTTTAATCCTCAGGAATATATAAGCAGAGGCGAGTTTGTTGATGCTTTCACCAAGGTTGCACCAGCAGTACCTCTAGATCCGGTTTTCAAGGCTAAGACTACAAAAACCACCACAAGCTCCAGCAAAAAGAAAACACCTGTGGTATTGCTTTTCAAGGATGTTCCGGAAAAGAACAAATACTTTGCAAGTATAAATGACGCTGCTAACAGAGGAATTATATCAACAGGAGGAAACTTTAGGCCTGATGCAAAAATAACCTTAGCCGAAGCAGTTACCATGATAATTAATTCATTGGGACTAAAAGGGCTAGCTCCTAACCCGTCACCTGTTACAAGCTTCAAGGATAACGACAAAATACCTAGTTATGCAAGAGCTCCAATGTATGTTGCCGAAAAAATAGGCTTGATTCAGGAGGACAGCAAAGGATACATTTATCCTACAGCCAAAATAACTAAGGCAAATGCGGCTAGACTTATGAAAGTATATATTGAATATATGAACAGCGGAATACGCGAAGAATATATGGAGCGTATTATAAGTTACAAATAAGAAACCTGTATGGAGGACATTGAAAAATGAACAAATTAAAGCGAATTACGGTGATAATTCTTGTAATATCCATATCATTGACAGTATTTACTTCAGCAGCTTTTGCAGCTGACAGCAAATCTTCAGATGGAGAATATCTGCAAAGCGTTATAAACCTTATAAAACAGAAGTACAATGGAAATATCACTGATGAGGAGCTTTTACAGGGAGCTTTGAAAGGTATGTTCACTACTCTGGATCAGTATTCCGAATATTATACACCCGAGGAATTCGATAAATTCTATGGCTCTCTTGAAGGAGCAGTTGAAGGAGTCGGTATTTCTATGGAATTAATTAACAATAATTTGATAATTAACAAAGTTTTTGCAAATTCCCCTGCCAAAAAGGCAGGGGTTCTTTCAGGAGACAGGATAGTACAGGTTAACGGTGAATCGGTTCAAGGAAAGGAAATGCAAGAGGTTGCATCAAAGATTAAAGGTACTGCCGGAACTAAAGTCAAGTTGGGGCTAGTGAGACAGGGAATAAAGAATATGATAACTCTTGAAATGTACAGGGCACAAGTTGATTTGCCAAGTGTGCATTATGAAATAAGAGGAAAGATAGGATATATTCTTATAGATTCCTTTAGCCAGAATACATCAAAAGGCGTATCAGAAGCATTGAGCTATTTTGACAGTAAAAAAATTACATCAGTTGTTTTGGACTTACGTAATAATCCTGGAGGATATCTTGACCAGGCCATAGCGGTGGCCCAGAACTTTGTACCAAAAGGGATAATAACTACCCTGGACTATAAAGATTCAACCTTGGAAGATAAAAAGTTTTATTCTAAATTAGAGAAGATAAAATATAAACTTGCCGTGCTGGTAAACGAAAACACAGCCAGCGCTGCGGAAATATTAACAGGGGCAATAAAGGACACAAAAGCAGGTGTGGTAATCGGCAGCAAAACCTTTGGAAAGGCAAAAGTTCAGGAATCATTACCAATTCTGTCATATGATGCATATGGTAGATTTAATGAAGGCAGTGACAAAAAGTCTGCAAATGCCTATGACTTCGATTCATATATGACTGATTTGTCAGGATGGGCAAAAATGACTATAGGTCTTTATTATACTCCTAATGGAAATTGTATTGACTTAAAGGGAATTGAACCTGATATACAAGTAAAGGAGTCAACACCATTTGGAATACGTGTTAATCTGCTGGAGCCTATGTCTGTAACAGTAAAGCCTACACTTGGAACTCTTTATTATGATGTATTAAATGCGGAATGTGCATTAAAGCTTCTGAAATATGATATAGACACACCTGACTACATACTTGATGCAAAATCCGTAGAGGCTATAAAGAAATTTCAGAAAAGTAATAATCTGAGCAGTTCAGGTATTCTTGACTTTACTACTCAAAAGCTTCTTAACACAAAGATAAGTGAGCTTAAGCAAAAACAGGATGCAGTATATTCCAGAGCAGTTTCTGAATTATTGAAGTGAGTATTAATTTGAAAAAATTAAGTAATTCAAATAAATATATTGACCTTTGTTTTGCCAAAATATAAAATATTAAAAGTATGAGTAAAATGGATAAGTATTGTCTTATTATTAATAATTAATTAAACAATGCATTTCTATATATTGTAATTATGTGAACATATTGAGAGGAGCAGAACAATGTCGGTAAAGTATATCTTCGTAACTGGTGGTGTGGTTTCTGGCTTAGGCAAAGGAATAACAGCAGCATCATTAGGAAGGCTTCTAAAAGCAAGAGGAGTACATGTCACTATCCAAAAATTCGACCCGTATATAAATGTTGATCCCGGAACTATGAGCCCTTATCAGCATGGAGAGGTTTTTGTAACTGAAGATGGAGCAGAAACAGACCTTGACTTAGGTCATTATGAAAGGTTTATTGACGAAAATCTTAGCAAAAACAGTAATGTTACAACAGGGAAAATCTACTGGTCAGTTATCAGTAAAGAGAGAAAAGGTGATTTTCTCGGAGGTACGGTTCAAGTAATTCCACACATAACAAATGAAATAAAAGATAGAATTTACAGGGTTGGAAAATCCGAGAGAACAGATGTCGTTATTACCGAAATAGGAGGAACAGTAGGTGATATCGAGAGTCTTCCTTTTCTTGAATCAATCAGACAAGTTGCTACAGAGGTTGGAAGAGAAAATGTAATGTATATACATGTTACATTAGTACCATATTTGGGGAAATCAGGAGAATTAAAAACCAAACCTACACAGCACAGTGTCAAGGAATTGAGAAGTATCGGAATACAGCCTGACGTAATAGTGTGCAGAACTGAAAAGTATCTGTCTCAGGATATGAAGGACAAGCTCAGTCTGTTCTGTAATGTTCCTGAAGGTGCAGTTGTACAGAATCTTGATGCAGAGGTTCTATACGAAGTTCCATTAATGTTGGAAAAAGAAGGACTTGCCAAGATTGTGTGCAAGAGGTTAGGACTTGAATGTAAAGAACCAAATCTCACTGAATGGGAAGAAATGGTGAGAAGACAGAAGAATCCAAAGAGTTCTGTTACTATAGGTTTGGTTGGGAAATATGTTGAGCTTCATGATGCTTATTTAAGTGTAGCTGAATCACTTCGTCACGGTGGTATCGGAAATGATGTTGAAGTAGACATAAGATGGGTTAATTCCGAAGAAATAGAAAACGGAGATGTAAACACATTCCTTCAGGGAGTAGATGGAATCCTTGTTCCCGGCGGTTTTGGTGATAGAGGAATAGAAGGAAAGATAAAGGCTATAACTTATGCAAGAGAAAACAAAATACCTTTCTTTGGTATTTGTCTTGGTATGCAGATGGCTGTTGTAGAATTTGCAAGAAATGTTGCAGGTCTTCATGATGCAAACAGCTCAGAATTCGGAGAAACACCATATCCAGTAATTGACCTTATGCCTGACCAGCGTGATATAGATGAAATGGGTGGGACAATGAGACTGGGTGTTTATCCGTGTAAGATTATTGAAAACACAATGATAAAGAGCATTTATGCCGATGAGCTTATATATGAAAGACACAGACACAGATATGAGTTCAATAATGAATATCGCGATATATTTATAAAGAACGGAATGACACTTTCAGGTTTGTCTCCAAGCGGAAAGCTTGTTGAGACTATTGAAATAAAGGAACATCCGTGGTTTATCGGAGTTCAGTTCCATCCTGAATTCAAGTCGAGGCCAAACAAGCCTCATCCATTGTTTAAAGACTTTATTAGAGCCGCATATGAATATAAAAATAAATAAATACAGATAAAAAAGCTGCTGCACGAAGAATAAATATTCATCGGCAGCAGTTTTTTTATGGAAGCTTTTTTTTCATTTCTTGCATAATTAACCTTATAGTTGTCAACAATTATTCATAGATACTTATTTACTATAATTATGAACAAGGGACATAATTTTAGTAATTTAAAAATTTCTGTTAGTGCCATAGTAAAAAAGGCACATTGGGGATATGGAGGGGAATCAAATGAATAAGGGTTTGTCACTAAATAAATCAAGTATTTTAAAGGTATGCATTATAGTAGCGATTTTGATAGTATTTTCTTTGTGGATGCTATCTTACACATATGCAGAGGATGTAAATGCAGGATTGTCAGAGAATCTTGTAAGACTTCATGTAATAGCGAACAGTGATTCTGCAGCAGACCAGGAACTAAAGCTTAAAGTACGAGATGCAATTATTGAATATATGAAAGATAAACTTGCAACTTCACAAAATATTGATCAAACAAAAAAAATAATAAATGAGAACTTATCGAACATTGAAAATATTTCAAGAGATGTAATTAAAAAGAATAAAAGCAATTATTCCGTTAAGGCTTCGTTAGGGAACTACACCTTTCCTACAAAGACTTATGGTGATATAGCTCTTCCGGCTGGAGAGTATCAAGCATTAAGAGTGGTTATAGGAGAAGGAACCGGAGCAAACTGGTGGTGTGTGCTTTTCCCGCCTCTCTGCTTTATTGATGCAACGCACGGTACTATTCCTGATTCAGTTAAGAAGGATCTAAAAACATCATTATCTGCGGAAGAGTACAAACTTATTACCACATCTGATGAGGAGATACCTGTAAAAATTAAGTTTAAATTGGTGGAGTTCCTTGAAGGTTCTAAAGTAAGAATATCTGGAGTTATAAACAAGATGTTTAATTAAATCCTCCCGTGCTAAAAAGCTATGTAGTGTTGTTTGCTGCATAGCTTTTTATATTTCCAAAGAATTAATTATTCTAATTTTAATAAGTACTGATATAATTTAAGTAAAATATATAAATCTATAAAATAGGAATGGCGGTAATTTATGTGGATTATAAACTGGTTTAACAGTAACTCTGAATTTTATTTATCAATGATTATAAGGCTGGCACTGGCTTGTTTGCTAGGGGGGATTATAGGTTTTGAAAGGGAACATGTACATAGGCCAGCCGGTTTCAGAACCCATATATTGGTTTGTGTCGGCTCAGCACTAGTTATGATAACTTCCGAATATATATATTATAATTTTTCTTCTCATGTAAACACTGACCCTGCAAGGCTTGGAGCGCAGGTAATAAGCGGAATCGGTTTTCTTGGGGCAGGAACAATAATAAAAGAAGGAATAAGTGTAAAGGGGCTGACCACAGCAGCAAGCCTTTGGGCTGTGTCCTGTATAGGAATTGCAGTAGGAATAGGTTTTTATGTAGGAGCTTTTATTGCCACTGCTTGTATTTTTCTTACACTTGGTGTGGCAAAGAAGACACAAAGCAGAATGACTGTGAAAAAAAGTACACGAATATATGTACACACCCAAATTAAAAAAGGGGAAGTAAACGAGCTGTCAACGATTATTCGTGAAATGGGGGCACAGGTAAAAAAGACGGATTTTATAAGCAGTGAAAGAGATGGGGAAATGATTCTCAGATTTACTTTAGCTCCAAATATGCAGGTTTCGGTTGCCGAAATTATAGAAGCTATCCTTTGTAATGAGTCAGTAAGGCGTGTTTACGAAGAAGTCTAGAAAATTTTAAATAAATAAACATAATATATGTATGGACAACAAGTAAAATCTTGTACTATTTTTGTAATTCATCGAATAGACATATTTCTAGAATATAAGAAAGGTGATTTTCAAAGGTGACAAGATGAGTGTAACTGAATCCATGCTTAACTTTACTAACTCCGACAACCTTTTATCAAAGGGCCTTACTGATAAGGAGGCCAGACACAAACTTGAAAAACACGGACCCAATCTGTTGTCGGAAAGAAAAAAAATTTCCCCGATTAAAATTCTATTTGAGCAGTTTACTGATTTAATGGTTATAATCCTTATGATTTCAACTGTTATTTCGGGCTTTATGGGTGAGATGACAGAAGCAATCACAATAATAGCAATAATCGTAGTAAATGCAATAATGGGATTTGTGCAGGAGTACAGGACTGAGAGAACCATGGAGGCGTTAAAATCTCTTGCGGCACCCTATGCAAAGGTCATTAGAAATGAGCAGCAAGCAAGTATACCTGCAGAGGATATAGTTCCAGGAGATGTCCTTGTACTTGAGACTGGGGACAGGGTGGCAGCTGATGCTGCTATACTAGAATGTAACAGCCTTACCATTGACGAATCTCTTTTGACCGGTGAATCACTGCCAGTAGAAAAACACCGGTTAATGAACCCGAATGAATTAATGGACCCTTTTGATAAGAATACCTCTGTATACATGGGGACAGTTGTAACTGGGGGAAGGGCTAAAGCAGTAGTCTATGCTACAGGCATGAAAACAGAAATGGGAAGCATAGCGGACATGATTCAAAATATAGAGGACGACCAAACTCCACTTCAAAAGCGTTTGGGGCATTTGGGCAAATTTATAGCAATAGGATGTTTGATTATATGTGCAATAGTGTCCGTTACGGGAATAATGAGGGGCGAAAAGCTGTTCAACATGCTATTGTCAGGAATAAGTTTAGCAGTTGCAGCTGTTCCTGAGGGATTGCCAGCAATAGTAACAATATCTCTGGCCTTGGGTGTTCAGAGAATGCTGAAAAGAAATGCGTTGATACGCAAGCTGCCAGCAGTAGAAACTCTTGGTTGCGCCAGTGTTATCTGCTCAGATAAAACAGGAACTCTTACTGAAAACAAAATGACAGTGAGGAAAATGTATGCATCTGGCTACCAGCTTGACATAACAGGAAACGGCTATAATCTGGAGGGGAAATTTCTTGTTGATAACAAACCCTCTGACCCTTTAAGAGTTGACGGAGTCCGACTGGCTCTTGAAATAGGTGCACTATGCAATAACTCGGTAATTTCACGTCCTACCCCTGAGCATACCACTGTGGGAAAAATAAAATCAATTTTTTCAAAGCAAGAAAACTTCAAAATTTCAGGGGACCCTACTGAAATAGCTTTGACCATAGCTGCTGCAAAGGCCGGAATAAATGAAAGTTACCTAAACAGGTCATATAAACGTATTGATGAGATACCTTTTGACTCTGAAAGAAAATGTATGTCCATCATATGCAAAAATAGCGGTGGAGAGTTGCTTGTGTTTACAAAGGGAGCACCTGACGTGATTATTGACAAATGCAGTAGAATACTGTCTTCTCGGGGTGTTATCAAAATGGATGAACTCACCAGAAGGTCAATAATAAAACTTAATGATACAATGGCAAATGATGCACTGAGAGTTATAGGGGTGGCATACAGAAAACTTGAGACTGGTAAATATATTCCGGGTAAATCAAATATTGAAAATGAACTTATCTTTGTGGGCTTAATGGGAATGATTGATCCTCCCAGGAAGGAAGCTGTTGAGGCTGTCCGCAAATGCAAATTGGCAGGAATTAAACCTGTTATGATAACAGGAGACCACAAGCTTACAGCAACTGCCATAGCAAAGGAGCTAAATATATATTCATTGGGTGATAGAGTTCTGACTGGTCAGGAACTTGATGAAATGACCGAAGCTCAGCTTGAAAAAATGGCAGATTCCGTATCAGTTTATGCAAGAGTATCTCCAAAGCATAAACTGATGATTGTAAGGGCTTTAAGAAAGACCGGGCATATAGTTGCTATGACAGGAGATGGTGTTAACGATGCACCTGCAGTAAAAGAGGCTGATATAGGCGTATCTATGGGTATAACCGGAACGGATGTAACAAAGGAAGCCTCCTCAATGATACTGCTTGATGATAATTTTGCAACAATAGTTGCAGCAGTTGAAGAAGGTCGTGTAATCTATAATAATATCAGAAAATTTATCAGATATATGCTTGCATGTAACCTTGGAGAAGTATTGACAATGTTCCTGGGAATGTTAATGTGGCTGCCTATACCGTTAATGCCCATACAGATTTTGTGGGTAAACCTTGTTACTGACGGACTGCCTGCCATTGCTCTTGGACTGGATCCGCCTGAAAATGATATAATGTTCCGCCCTCCAAGAGGTGCAAATGATAATATATTCTCGCATGGTTTACTCAAATTGATAATAGCCCGAGGAATATTTATAGGATTAAGTACCCTGGGAGTATTTGTAACTGTCATGTATTTTGTAAACAATGTAGAGCTTGCCCGTACGGCGGCATTTATGACACTGGTACTTACTCAGCTGATTCATGTATTTGAATGTAAATCTGAAACGAAAAATATTTTTGAAATAGATATTTTTAACAATATGCCTTTGGTACTAGCTACTATATGCTCCCTTGCAATGATACTTACCGTTGTATATATACCTTCTCTTCAAGGCATATTTGATACAGTTCCACTTGGATTGAACGAGTGGATGCTTATTGCAGGGTTTTCCCTTATGGGGCCTGTTCTGTCAAGTCTTATTGGGATAAATAGAAAAAGAAGATTTTGCTGAGTGTTAAATAATAACTAAGGATATATTAAATTGGATGTTGTCCAATTTAATATATCCTTTTTTGTGTATACGGATGTATATACCACGACATATTTTGTAAAAAAACCGTGAATAAAAGGAGTTCCAAGCCTTTATGCTATATAATAGCTTGAAATGAACTGAAAAAAACTATATAATTTAGCAGATACTAAATGTTACATTTAGTTCATAGTTTATTAAAAAAAATTATGGATAATATATAACATGTGTATCATACAAAAACATGCCTAAAAAAGTGTTATAATGCACGGAAACAATTTAGGGGGGAAAATAATGATTGAAATTCAGAATTTGACCAAAAGTTATGGTCAGATAAAGGCTGTAGACGATATAAGTTTTACAGTTGAGAAAGGTGAAGTACTTGGTTTCCTAGGACCTAACGGTGCGGGAAAATCAACTACCATGAATATCATTACTGGTTTTATACCTTCAACAGAAGGAACTGTAAAAGTTAACGGTTTTGATATTATGGAAAGTCCTGCGGAAGTAAAAAGAAGGATAGGCTATTTGCCTGAACTGCCGCCATTATATATGGACATGACAGTATCAGAATATCTGAACTTTGCTGCAGATTTAAAAAATGTAAGTAAAAGGCAGAAAAAAAGCCAGATGACTGATATTATGGATTTGGTTAAACTAACAGATGTTAGAGGCAGATTGATAAAAAATCTTTCAAAAGGATACAAGCAAAGGGTTGGCTTGGCTCAGGCACTTATGGGCAATCCTGAAGTGCTTATTCTTGACGAACCTACAGTTGGTCTTGACCCAAAGCAGATAATAGAAATCAGAAAGCTGATAAAGGCTCTTGGAAAGCAGCATACCATAATATTGAGTTCACATATTCTGCCTGAAGTTAGTGCTGTTTGTGAAAGAGTTGTTATCATAAACAAAGGTAAAATAGCAGCGGTAGATACCCCTGAAAATCTTTCAAAGGGAATGGGTACTGTCAGCAAGATTTCTGCTACAATCGCCGGGCCTAAGAGTTCAATCATTGGATTTATCGAGGGAATTTACGGTATTAAATATGTAGAACCCCATATAGAAAAAGATAAGGATGTTGTTGAATACATTATTGAATCCGACAAAGAAGTTGACGTAAGACGTCCTCTTTTCTTTGCTATGGCTAAGGCGGGATACCCTATCATAGAGTTGAAATCACTTGATCTTACTCTTGAAGACATATTCCTGCAGCTTACCACACAGGAAAAGGAGGTTATATAATTATGTTTTCTATATTTAAAAAAGAATTCAAATCATATTTTACTTCGGCTACGGCTTACGTAATGATGGGCATGTTTGTTTTAGTTTCATCAATAATATTTTATATAAACCTTGTATCTCAGACTGCAGATTTTAGTTTTAACTTAAACTATATGTCTATAATACTTATAATTATAATTCCTATACTTACAATGAAGATTTTGGCTGAAGAAAGAAAGAGCGGTACGGAAGTAATGCTTATAACATCGCCTACCAGCTTGACCAATATTGTAGTTGGTAAATATCTTGCAGCTTTAAGTGTATTTTTAATAATGACAGTTATTACGTTTATATACCCCATAGTTCTTGCCATTTTTGGAGAACCTGCTATGTCCGAAATAATCGGCGGATATATAGGATTTATACTCTTAGGAACTTCATTCCTTGCATTTGGTTTATTTGCTTCATCATTAACCGAAAGTCAGATAGTGGCTGCAATAATAAGTGTAGTTGGTTTAGTACTTATGTGGCTGCTTCAAGGAATCGCTCCTGCACTTGGTGGAGTAACAGCTAAAGTGTTGAGCTGGTTCTCTCTGTTTTCAAGAACAGAAGATTTCTATGCCGGAATGCTTTCTCTTGCACCAATTGTGTACTACCTGAGTTTTTCGGCTATATTTGTATTTATTACAATTAGAATAATAGAAAAAAGACGTTGGAGTAAGGGGTGATAAAAGTGGGGAAATTGAAATTTATGAATAAAAGGTCTCTTAAATATGGGACAAATTCCATAATTCTAGTTGTTGTTGTTGTTGCAATAGCAATTGTTATAAACCTGCTTGTGGGAATGGGTAATTTCAGAATGGATTTAACTGCTGATAAATTATACAGCTTAAGTGACCAAAGTAAGGACATTATAAAGAAAATTAAAAAAGAAGTTACAATATACGGGTTATTTGATAATGGTACTATTCCGGGTGGTTCAGAATACAGAGAAATTACAGATCTTGTTAATGAATATAAGAATTTGGGGATAAAGGTTAAATACGTTGACCCTGATAAGGATCCTGGAACAATAACATCCCTTGACCCACAAAAGACACTGGGCCTATCGAAGGGTGATTTTGTTGTAAAATCAGGCAATAAGGTAAAAAAATTAGAGGCACAAGAGCTTTATGGTATGTCCAATCAACAGTATGGAGGAAGAACCTACAGTGCAGAGCCTCTTATAACAGGAGCTATAAAGTTTGTTGCTTCTGATGTAACTCCTGTTGCGTATTTTGTTGAAGGCCATAATGAGCTTTCGTTGAAGGAAGATCTTAATCAAGTTTCAAAGATACTGCAAAGTAATAACCTTGAAGTAAAGAGTCTTTCATTGCTTACTGAGAAAAGTGTTCCAGATGATTGCCAACTGTTAGTATTTGCATCTCCTCAAAAGGATTTGACTGATGAAGAAAAAATAAAACTCGATGCATATATTAAAAAGAACGGTAAGGCTATATTCATGTTTGACTCTTTAGAATCCAGCGATAAGTTAACTAACTTTGAAGAATCATTGAATTATTTTAACATAGGAATCAATTATGATAAGGTTAAGGAAAATGATTCAAACAGACACTTACCAAATGACGATTACGCACTTATAGGCAGCTTGGAAGAAAATGAAATAAATCAGGCATTCTCAGGTGCAAATTACCCTGTATTTATGCCTGATTCAAGAAGTATCAGTATTTTGAAGAATCAAAAAGACTGGTTAACAAATACTCAACTTATCACAACCACAAATAAGGCTGAATCTACTGACATAGTGGGCGGAAAAACTAACAAGGGACCGTTTAACTTAGCAGTAGCTGCAGAGATAAGCGGAGGCAGTAAGATATTGGTATTCGGTAATAGTAAATTCCTTAGTGACAGAGCTTTAGCAAGTCAGTACGGAACTTACTTCCAGTACGGAACAAACTATTTCCTTACTACGGTAGTTAACTGGATGCAAGATAAAACCAACGAGCAGACTATATCTAGCAAAATAGTTACTCCAAAGATATTAACGGTAAATGAAAGCCAGACTAAGGTTCTTTCAATAGTTCTAATCGGTGTGGTTCCTCTGTTGATTCTTGGTAGTGGTTGGTTCGTTTGGTACAGAAGGAGGCACTTGTAATATATGAAGTTATATAGAAATGCAATTATATTAGTTGTAGTTCTGGGACTTCTTGTAGGAGCGTATTTTTTCATTAATTACAAAAAATCCGGGACTACGGATCCAGCTAGCCAAACTACCGATACTGCAAAATCCATAAAAGTAATGGAAATGGATTCAGAAAAGATTACTTCAATTGAGTATTCAACTCCCCAAGGAAAGTTTTCTATAAAAAAGAAAGGCGACACTTGGGTAATGGATCCTGCATTTGAACTGGCATTAGATAAAAACACAGTAGACAATACTATAAGCAGTCTGGCTGACGTAGAGGCAAATAAGATTGTTTCTGAAAATTCCGAGCGTTTATCAGATTTTGGACTTGATAAACCTTCTGTGGTTAAAGTAGTATTGTCTGATGGAACTTCAAAGGAACTTGAAGTTGGAAATAAATCACCTACAGGAGAAGACGTTTACGTTAAAGTAAAAGGTCAACCAAAGATATATACTGTGGGTGGATATTATGAAGATATGATAAAAGTAACCAGAGGACATTTTGCATCAAAGCAAATACTTCCAGTAGAAGCAGTTGCTATAAAGAAATTTGAATATAAAAAAGACGGGCAGGTACAGTATTCTATAGACATCGACTCTGAGGCAGATATGAAGATAGTAGCTCCTATAAAGGAAGAAGCTGATACAACAAAGATTAGCCAGTTGGTAGAGAAAGTTGTACAGATGGAAATTAGAGATATTATTGAAGAAAAACCGGCTGATCTTGCCAAGTATGGTCTTGACGACCCTAGATATGAAGTTACTTATGCTGATAAAAAAACTTCTAAGACAGTTTTGCTAGGTGATAAGGTTGGGGCTGAAGCGGAAGCAAGTGATTTGTCTACCAATGGAAATGTTTTATATGCAAAGTTCTCCAATGCTAATATTGTATTCACTATAGATGTTTCTAATTTAACATTCCTTGATGTTAGTTTAAAGGACGTAATAAGCCCGTTTGTATGTATACCTAACATAAACGATGTTAGTAAGGTAGAATTAAGTATTGATGGTAAAACAACAGTTTCTGAGATACACACTGTTGAAGGTAAGAAGGAAGAGGAAAAGTTTAAGGTTGACGGTAAAGATGCAAACATGAAGGATAGTAACGACAAATCACTTTTCAAAGCCTTTTATCAGGCAATGATAGGTATAACCTTTAACAAGTATCAAGCTGATCTTAAACCTCAAGGAACACCTGAAATTACTATCAAATACCATATGAAAAAGGATAATAAAGTAGTAACTGTTGACTTTATTCCTAAGGATAGCAACTATTATTACGCAGTAAAAGATGGCGTCTATACAAATAGACTAGTTCTTAAAAACAAGTTTGATGAACCAGAAGGGGTAAGAGAAACTTTAAAAAATCTTCAAGAAGCCATAGCTAAAGCAAAATAAAATGTAATTTGCCAGGCAACTCCCACATAGAATTATATAAAAAATCTATGTTGGGGGTTGCTTTTTTTGATAAAAGGAGAAATATCTAATATACTCAAAGTTGCATTTTTATATATGGCAACAATAATAGGTGCAGGTTTTGCATCAGGTCAGGAAATTATACAATTCTTTTCAATTTATTATAAAGGAGGCTTTCTTGGCATAATTCTTGCAGGTGGACTCTTTTCAATAATAGGATACATAGTATTGAGCAAAGTTTATACCGAAAGAATAAGAAGCTACGATGAATTTCTATTTCCTATGATGGGCTATTTTCTGGGAAAGATAATGGAATTCATCGTAATGTTATTTATGGCATGTGTTATGAGTGTAATGACCGCTGGACTTGGTAACATTCTCATGAATATTATAGACCTGGATTACAGAGTTTGTGTAATCATAGGAAGTGCAGTGTGCCTCATAGCGATTTTAACCAATATAAAAGGAATTGTGGTGCTAAGCTCATTTATATCCCCGGTGCTTATTGCAGGAATAATATTTGTAGGTTGCTATATACTTGTATCAAAGGATACTTCAGTATTCAATATATCCAGTAAATTCAGTGTTATAACAAACAACTGGGTATTTTCAGCTATATTATATGTCAGCTACAACACAATACTGTCAACGGTACTCCTGACAGGAATGCTGCCATACTTGAAGTCAAAAAAAGTCAGTGCATGGGGAGGTGTACTGGGAGGAGGAATGTTAGGAGTTACTGCGTTAATTCTCAATTCTGCACTTTACTTTTTCTATCCTCACTCAATTACTTCGGAAATACCGGTATTAGGAATAATTCAAAATAATAGTAAGCTTTTATCGCAAATATACAGTGGAGTTCTAATATTAGCAATGTTCATATCAACAGTCACATCGGGATATTGTCTTGCAGACAGAATAAGCAAAAAAATGAAGCTTAATTACAAACTAGTAGCGGTAATACTATGTGTGATAACAGTACCTTTGACTTCTCTAGGATTTTCAAACCTTATATCAACCTTGTATCCTGTTTTTGGATATTTAGGATTATTTTTAATATTTGTAATAATATTCCAATATATAAGGGAAGCAATTACAAAAAGATATTCCAGAGGCTAACTATCTATTTGAACAAGGGAAACTGGATAAAATCATATTGATATGCTAAAATTCTGTTATAGCTTATAACTAAAGATGAAGTACGAGGTGAAATATTTGAACACTAATCCAAACCCTGAGTCCAATGTCATAAAATTTAAAAAATCTGGTATTGTCAGTGTAATATCATTTTTATTACTTTTAGCTGCTATTTCTGTAACTGCTTTTATTGTTTATTTAAAAAGCGAAGGCTACGATTTTTCAACAATGAGTGTAAAAGATGCGGTAGCCTATCTAAAAGATAAATCAAATGATAATGATACATCTTCAACTGAGATTACATTTTCTCAGGATGGAAGTGTTGATTGTAAATTATATGACGGTTACACAGTAATACTATCACAAGACAGTATCAAATGGTATGACCGTAAAGGGAAACTTCTTCAGGAGAATGCACTTACTTTGGCAAGGCCGGTACTGCGTATTTCAGAAAAATATATGGTAGTAGCTGATATATCAGGTAGGGACATATTTTTTTACAAGGGCAAAAAGCAGCTTTGGTCGAAAAAACTTGACAATCAGATAATTAACTTGGATGTCAGTGATGATGGTTATTGTACTGTTGTAACACAGTCAAAGGAATTCAAATCTGCAGTTCAGGTTATAGACATTAACGGTTTGGAAACGTATACAAAACTATGTGCACAGGACATTGTAGTGTCTGCAAAATCCATTCATGATGGTAATGACGTATTCATAAACAAATTAACTACAGACAGTGTTAAAACCGGGACCATACTGGAATTCAATAACATATATGACGAAAAGCCTTTTGCATCATTAAACATTACAGATACAATTATTCCCTTGGTGTTTGAGCAAGGTGACAATGTAGTAGCAGTTGGACAAAATATGATTCTTTATTTGGACAAGCAGGGTAAGGAAGTATGGAAAAAAAATGCTGAATCCATTTTCTGTGTTGCACCCGAGATTGAAAAATACATAGTAGTTGCGGGCAAATTTTCAAACGAAGGGGAAATTTCCGGGCAGCAGATTGTTGTTTTAGACAAAGAAGGGAATACTCTATACAGTTTTGAGCAGCCGGAGAACATTATTGGAATGGATATATATGGAGGCAGACTGTTGCTTCGTACTCAAAGAAGTGTATATCTATACAGTGTAAAAGGTAAAAAACTTGGCCAGTATTCAGCTCGAAATGAATTGAAGGATGCTTATCTTGTGGGAGATAATGAGGTCATTATTGTTGCGGGAGGCTCCATAGAAACTGTAAAGATAGATGAAAGTACGACTTAATACACTAAGGAAGGAAACAGTATGAACTGGGCAGATTTTGCAGTCTTAATTATTATAGCCGTATTTACTTTTATTGGATTAAAAAATGGTTTTCTTTATTCAGTATTCAGACTATTGTCATACATTTTGTCTGTTATATTTGCAGTTAAATTCTATCCTGTCCTTTCAGAAATTCTTCAGAATACAGTCTTATATGAAAGTGTAAAAATGTCTGTAATAAGAGGATTAATGAAGCAGCAGGGGCAGACAGTATCTCATGCTGGAGACACAGTGGCACAAACAGTAGTTGACGGCTTAAAACTGCCGGGTTTTTTAAAAGATTCCATACTCGAACACGTTCAAAATAGTAATATATTTGACTTAACAGGAGTAATAAATGCTGTTGGCTCTGAAATAGCTTCACTTGTAATGAATATATTAAGTTTAATCTTAATTTATGTTATCATAAGGTTTGGACTCATATTTGCAAAGATTATAATAAAAACTATTGCCAGAGTTCCTGTATTCCGTCAGCTTGACAAAACAGGAGGAATAGTGCTGGGTGCTGTAGAGGGAATACTTGCGGTTTATGTTATTTGTGCAGTTCTTGTACTGTTCAGTGCTTTTCCGAAATTCAGCTCATCTATAGAGGAAATAGAAAAATCTATGTTTGCAGGGCATTTTTATGAAAATAATTTTATTGTTAGCTGGATATCACCAGAGGATATCCAGAAGAATTAATGTTTTTTATTTAATACGCTACTTCAGTTAATGTTTTTTATTAAATTCGCGCTATCTTATAGACACACTTCCATCTAAATAGTAGAATGATGTTACCTTAAAAAAACAGTTTCTTACAATATCATATTGTATTTTAATAATATAGCTGATACGCAGTCTTGGAATTTTTCCGGCTGTTTTTTGTATATTTATGCGTATTGAGTAATAATATTCGAGACTTGATAAAAATATTGGATTGCTGTAGAGAAGAGGAGGCTTTGATATGAGAAGCGATGTAGTAAAAAAAGGTATAGAAAAAGCGCCCCATAGATCACTATTCAAGGCTATGGGTTATACCGATGAAGAACTGGAAAGACCGCTAATAGGAGTGGCAAATTCAAAAAGTGAAATAATACCTGGACACATTCATCTAGATAAAATAACTGAAGCGGTAAAAGCCGGAATCAGAATGGCCGGCGGAACACCCATAGAATTTGGTGCAATAGGCGTGTGTGATGGAATAGCAATGGGACATACGGGAATGAAATATTCACTTGCAACCAGAGAACTAATCGCTGACTCATGTGAAGCAATGGGAAGGGCGCACAGTTTTGACGGAATGGTTTTCATTCCCAACTGTGATAAGATTGTACCGGGAATGCTTATGGCTGCTGCAAGAATAAATATTCCTTCTATAGTTATCAGCGGAGGGCCTATGCTTTCTCTTAACAGGGACGGAAAACAGCTTGACCTCAACAGTATGTTTGAGGCTGTTGGCTCATATAAAGCAGGTACAATGACAAAGGAAGAAGTGGATGATATTGAAAACCATGCATGTCCCGGTTGTGGTTCCTGTTCGGGAATGTTTACGGCAAACTCCATGAACTGCCTTACGGAAGTATTGGGAATGGGGCTTACTGGAAACGGAACAATACCTGCTGTATATGCAGAGCGCATAAGACTGGCAAAGTACGCAGGAATGAAAATCATGGAACTTGTAGAAAAAGACATCAAGCCTTCTGACATCCTCACAAATGAGGCTTTTGAAAATGCATTAACGGTGGATATGGCTCTTGGATGTTCAACAAACTCAGTGCTTCATCTCCCTGCCATTGCAAATGAAATCGGCATAGAGATAAACCTTGACATTATTAACGAAATTAGCTCTAGAACTCCAAATTTGTGCAAGTTGGCTCCGGCAGGAAAATATCATATACAAGATTTATACAATGCAGGCGGCGTTCAGGCTGTCATGAGCGAATTGGCTAAGAAAGATTTGCTCCACCTAGACTTAATAACAGCTACAGGCAAAACAGTAAGAGAAAATATTCAAAATGCGAAAGTAAAGGATTATGAAATAGTAAAAAGTATAGATGCACCCTACAGTACTACTGGAGGGATAGCCGTATTAAGAGGTAATATTGCACCTGACGGAGCAGTTGTGAAAAAATCGGCTGTAGCTGAAGAAATGCTGGTTCATACAGGGCCTGCAAGAGTATTTGACAGCGAAGATGAAGCAATTACGGCTATATATAACGGACAAATAAATAAAGGTGATGTCGTAATAATTCGCTATGAAGGACCCAAAGGTGGTCCGGGCATGAGAGAAATGTTGGGGCCTACATCAGCAATTGCGGGAATGGGGTTGGACAGTGATGTTGCACTAATCACAGACGGTAGGTTCTCTGGTGCATCCAGGGGAGCTTCAATCGGTCATGTATCACCGGAAGCAATGGAAGGGGGCCCTATAGCACTTGTTCATGAAGGTGATATAGTGGACATTGATATACCTGCAGGACGTATTAATATTCGGGTATCCGATGAAGAGATGGCAAAGCGTAGAGAGGCATGGAAAACTCCAGAGCCAAAGATTACTACAGGGTATCTTGGAAGATATGCAAGGCTGGTTACATCAGCAAGTACGGGAGCGGTACTTAAATAATTTTGGAATCAATAATGAATAAAAGGGAGAGTGATGTGCGTATGAAACTGTCAGGTGCTGACGTTATTATAGAATGTTTAAAAGAGCAGGGTGTTGATACGGTTTTTGGATATCCGGGAGGTCAGGCAATAATAATATATGATGCCTTGTACAGGGCAAGAAATGAAATACGGCACATACTTACCTCTCATGAGCAAGGAGCATCACATGCGGCGGATGGATATGCCCGAGCAACTGGTAAGGTTGGAGTATGTATAGCAACTTCAGGACCAGGTGCCACAAACCTGGTAACAGGTATAGCAACAGCATACATGGATTCTGTCCCAATGGTTGCAATAACAGGGCAGGTGCCTACTACACTGTTGGGAAAAGACTCCTTTCAGGAAGTGGATATTACCGGAATAACTATGCCCGTAACAAAGCACAACTTTATAGTAAAGGATGCTGCACAGCTGGCACAGACCATCAGAAAGGCTTTTGCCATTGCCAAAGAAGGCAGACCAGGTCCTGTATTGGTTGATGTGTGTAAAGATGTTACAGCAGCGGAAGTGGAGTATACACCCCAAAAGCCGGATAAAGGCGATTATCAATCAACAAAGGTGGCTGAAATAGCTACAGAGGATTTGGATAGAGCTATGCAAGCCATAAACGAAGCTAAAAGACCTTTATTACTCTCGGGAGCAGGGGTTGGTATAGCTGGCGCTGAAAGGGAAATATTGGATTTAGCTGAAACAGCAGCGATTCCCGTATGTACATCACTTATGGGATTGGGTACATTTCCCGGATTACATCCCTTATATACCGGTATGGTTGGTATGCACGGAACAAAAGCTTCTAATTATGCCGTACATAGCTGTGATTTGCTTATAGTTGCTGGCTCTAGATTCAGTGATAGAATTGTAAGCAATATAAACACATTTGCACCTGAAGCGAAGATAATGCATATAGATGTGGATCCTGCTGAAGTCAGTAAAAATGTGAGAGCAGATTATCCACTTGTTGGTGACATAAAGAAAATACTAAAAACGTTGCTAAAAGGCATAACTTATAAAAGAGATACAGAGTGGGTAAAAAAAGTATTAGAATGGAAGGAAATCTATCCCTTAAAATATGATAGTTCAGAAACGGTAATTAAGCCACAGTACATTATGGAAAGAATATTTGAGCTTACTAAAGGTGATGCGATAATAACAACAGAAGTAGGACAACACCAAATGTGGGCGGCTCAGTATTTTAAGTATAATAGGTTCAGACAGTTTATATCCTCAGGGGGCTTAGGAACAATGGGCTATGGGCTTGGAGCCTGTATTGGAGCACAGCTTGCCAGACCTGATAAAAAGGTAATAAATATTGCTGGAGACGGAAGCTTCAGAATGAATTGCAGTGAACTTGCTACAGCGGTTGAATATAAACTTCCGATAATAATCGCACTTTTTAACAATAAAGCACTTGGGATGGTCCGTCAGTGGCAGGAATTATTCTTCGGAGGAAGATTCAGTCAGACATCAATTGACAGGGGAACAGATTTTGTAGCATTGGCTGAAGCCTTTGGGGCAAAAGGTATAAATGTAAATCACCCGACTCAAGTTGACGAAGCTATTAATACGGCTTTATCTGAAACTCACCGTCCAGTGCTTTTGAATTTTGAAATTGACAAGGACGATAAAGTATTTCCTATAGTTCCGCCGGGAGCCGGATTGAATGAAGTGGTTGATTGTTAACTAATATTGAGGATGATAAAGAGGCTATCTCAAAACAAAACACTTACTGTCTTGACACAAGTACACCCGTATAAACTTGTATCAATGATTGCTTCCAAGGTATTTGCAAGTGTTTCTATCATTGATACAAGTTATACTCATGTACAGGTTAAAAAAGATAAAGAATTAGTTTTGTAACAGCCCCTTCATGTTTGGATTTAACAGCTTATCTGCCAAAAATTTTATTAAGAATTCTCTTGATTAAAGGCTGCTGTTTCTTTGTATTAGTATTGCTGACAGAACTTTCAGCGTTAACAACCCCATAGGTTTGGATGGCACTATTAGTCGGAGCGACTGCAGAACGTCTCTTATCAGCTGAGCTTAACCCAAGTGTACTATTGGGTGAAACATGTCTTGTAACCGAGCGAATTGGAGGTTTGGAACTCCTAATATGAGAAACTGCCTGCCTGGACTGCTTCTTGTCAGAATGTATTGTATTAATATTTTTAATTCTTTCAGACCTTGGCTCAGAGGATAATGGTTTTCCTACTGGCTTTCTCTGAACTGCCGTATGTTTTGGATAATTTGCTTTTGGTCTAGATACTCTCTGAGAATCATTGCTGTGTACGTTTTTCTTTTTAATATTAGTTGAGTCGGAAGAAGTTAAACGAGGTGCTTTTTCCTTCAAAGAATTAGCTTTTATCCATTGGGTTGCCTCATTAAGTGCCTTATTAAATGCTTCCTCATCTGGCAACTCCTCCTCAGGTATCAAAGCTCCAATATGTTCTTCAATTTCGTATAAACTAATAATGTCATCGCTCGTAACAAGGGAAAAAGCGCGACCATCGTGTCCCGCTCTACCAGTACGGCCGATTCTATGGACATAGTTATCCTTATCGTTGGGGACATCGTAGTTTATTACCAGAGAAAGGCCTTCAATATGGATACCTCTTGCTGCAACATCAGTTGCCACCAGTAAGTGGAACTTTCCCTGTTTGAACTGTTGCATGGTATTTAGGCGTTTACTTTGAGGAATATCACCGTGAAGTGCCTGAGAAGCAAATCCCTTTTTTGTAAGGAAGTTTTGAACTCTGTTAACAGTAGCTTTAGTATTGCAGAAAATCATACAGCTTTCTGGCTTTTCTACTATAAGCAGGCGATACAACTGAGTATTTTTTTCATTATAATTGACTCTGTAATACACCTGATGGATAGTATCCACAGTCTTAGTCTGGGACTCGATTTCAATAGTAGTTGGATTTCGCATATACCGACTGCAGATATTATGTATCTCAGGAGGCATAGTAGCAGAAAACAGAAGAGTTATTCTCTCTTTTGGCAAAGTTTTTATAATCCTTACAACCTGGTCAAGGAATCCCATGTCAAGCATTCTGTCCGCTTCGTCCAACACTAGGAAACGAATATTTTTTGTGATGAGTGAGCCGTGACTTATGTGATCAATTACGCGTCCTGGAGTACCTGTAACAATTGTTACACCTTTTTTAAGAACCTGAGTTTCTACATTGATATTATGTTGACCATATACTGCAGTAGTTTTATGTTTGAGATACTTTGCCATTTTGCGAATATCGCTGTCCACTTGTACTGCTAGTTCTCTTGCTGGAGTCAAAATAAGTCCTTGAGGACCTTCAGCTTCAGGAGCAGTCATTTGTAGCATTGAAACACCGAAAACTGCTGTTTTTCCGCTACCTGTCTTGGACATAACAATCAAGTCTTCATTATCAAGAATATGTGGAATAGCCTTACTCTGGACTTCAGTGGGAGTTTTGAAACCCATGTTGTCAATTGCTTTTAAAATAGGGGCAGATATGCCCAATTCATTAAATGTGTTGTTCATTGTAATCTTCTTTCGTTAAAATTATATTGTTAATTATAACATTTAGTTAATAGTTGTTCTACATTATGAAGGAAGAAAACAGGTTGTGAGTAAAAACACTGCTTGACTTTTTAATATATATATGTTAAATTTATTATTGCTCCTGTGTAAGTCTTTTTTTTATGTCCAAAAAGTTATATATACGGAGCAAATACAATTTGAGCGGCTGGAGGTGTTATTGATGAGAGTTAAGATTACGCTCGCATGTACTGATTGTAAACAGAGAAATTATTCTAATATAAAGAATAAGAAGAATGACCCAGATAGACTGGAACTTAAAAAATATTGCAAATTCTGTCACAAGCACACTGTTCATAAGGAAACAAAATAATTTTGTGAAATAGGGCGGCAATGTTTAATTATACGTATTTTGTGTCAACAATTACGGTATAACTGCCAATTATATTTAAATATTATTATTGGGAAGTGATTAAAATGGCTGAAAACGAGGTTAAAAAAGTATCTCGGTTAAAGAAGAGTGGCCAAGGAATTGTAAAGTTATATAAAGAGGTCAAAGCTGAGCTGAAGAAAGTTATTTGGCCAAATAGAACTCAGCTTATAAACAATACCGCGACAGTACTTATTTTCTGCCTGATTGTTGGCGCGATAATATGGGTTGCTGATTTCGGATTTACGAAGCTCGCTGAGGTTGTATTTACAAGGTAATTGGTTTATAAGAAATAGAGGGAGGACATGGGGCTCTTGTTGGATGGGCCTGTTTTTGATATGTCTGAAGAAACTAAGTGGTACGTTGTTCATACCTATTCAGGGTATGAAAACAAAGTTAAAGCAAATCTTGAAAAGATAGTTGAAAACAGAAGTATGCAGGATTACATCGTTGACATTGTTGTTCCGATGGAAGAGCAGATTGAGATCAAGGATGGCAAGAAAAAGGCTACCCTTAAGAAGGTATTTCCGGGGTACGTTCTTGTCAAAATGATTATGTCGGACGAGTCTTGGTATATCGTTAGAAATACCAGAGGGGTTACCGGCTTTGTAGGACCTGGATCAAAACCTGTGCCTTTATCTGATGAGGAAGTTAAGGCAATGGGAGTTGAGGAATTTGCTCCTGAAGTAGACTATGAAGTTAATGATAATGTCAGAGTTACATCCGGACCTCTTGAAAACTTTATCGGGATTGTCGAAGAGATTAATCTTGAGAAAAAGAAGGTTAGAGTTTCTGTTTCAATGTTTGGCAGAGAGACTCCTGTTGAACTCGAATTGACACAGATTCAGAAAATTTAGGCCATAAGGCAGATAAGACAGCCAGACTGTTTTATCATTTTAATAAATCAAAATAAGCAATTGGTAAGAAATTTGGGAGGTGGAATTAATGGCAAAGAAAATTGCAGGTTACGTAAAACTTCAAATTCCTGCGGGGAAGGCAACTCCGGCTCCACCGGTTGGACCAGCATTAGGACAGCATGGCGTTAACATTATGGGTTTTTGTAAGGAATTTAACGAGAGAACAGCAAAAGATGCAGGACTTATTATTCCTGTTGTTATAACAGTATACGCTGATAGATCTTTTTCCTTCATAACAAAGACTCCTCCAGCGGCTGTTCTTCTGAAAAAGGCGTGCAAAATTGAGAGCGGTTCTGGTAAGCCAAACAAGGATAAAGTTGCGAAAATAACAATGGATGAAGTCCGTAAAATAGCTGAGCAGAAAATGCCTGATTTGAATGCGGCAAGTGTTGATGCAGCAGCAAGAATGATTGCTGGTACAGCTCGCAGTATGGGTATCGTAGTAGTTGAATAATTTTCAGGCGATGTACGAAAGTGCAAAGACTGCTCATAGTGCAGTTTTGACAATTCGTGGGAGGAAACATTAAGTTTCCGACAATAATTAACCACTTAAGGAGTGTGACAAATGTTTAGAGGAAAGAAGTATCAAGAAAGCTCAAAACTTATTGATAGATTAAAGCTTTATGAACCTTCAGAGGCTCTTGAACTTGCTCAGAAAACTGCTAAGGCAAAGTTCGATGAGACAATCGAAGTTCATGTTAAGCTTGGTGTTGACTCCAGACATGCAGACCAACAGGTTAGAGGTGCGGTAGTACTTCCTCACGGAACTGGTAAAAAGGTTAGAGTGTTGGTATTTGCAAAAGGAGATAAGGCTAAGGAAGCAGAACAAGCCGGAGCTGATTTTGTTGGTGCTGAAGAATTAGTATCAAAAATTCAGAACGAGAACTGGTTTGATTATGATGTAGTAGTAGCAACTCCAGACATGATGGGTGTTGTTGGTAGATTAGGTAAGGTACTTGGTCCTAAGGGCCTTATGCCTAACCCAAAAGCAGGTACTGTATCAATGGATGTAGCTAGAGCTATTGCCGATATTAAAGCCGGTAAGATTGAGTACAGACTTGATAAGACAAATATAATTCACTGTCCTATCGGAAAAGCATCATTTGGTAATGAGAAGCTCATGGATAATTTCCGTACTCTTCTTGGAGCCATTATAAAGGCTAAGCCAGCTGCTGCAAAAGGTCAGTATTTAAAGAGTGTTGTTGTTACTTCAACAATGGGACCTGGTATAAAAATCAATCCATTGAGAGTTGAATAATACAGAGTAAAAAAAAGGTACTTTACAAATAGCTTGTTTAGTATTATTATGTTATAGGAAATTAAATATTGTGCCATAGACAGTAGGTGCTCAAGGAATTTTATTCCCCAAGCATAATTGATTAGGAATCATCCTACCGAGGTTTTATTAATAACGAATTAATTACCCTTTGTATGTCTATGCACAAACAAAGGGTTTTTTATTTATATTTTATATAAATAAATCGCTATATACAAAAGGAGGTGGATGTTTTGCCTAGTAACAAGATTCTTGAACAGAAGAAACAAGTTGTAACAGATTTAACTGAAAAGATAAAGTCTGCACAATCAATTGTACTTGCTGATTATAGAGGATTAACTGTTGAACAGGACACAGAACTCAGAAACGCTCTTAGAAAAGCCGGAGTTGAGTACAGGGTAGTTAAGAATTCATTAACAAGCCTTGCAATGAAGGAAAGCGGCCTTGAGTTAGATGACTTTTTGGTAGGACCAACATCTATGGCTATCAGTTCAACTGATGCTGTAGCACCTGCAAAGGTTCTTTCAGAGTTTGCTAAGAAGTTTGAGAAACTCGAACTTAAAGTAGGTGTTGTTGAAGGTAAGGTTATAGACCTTGAAGGTATTAAGGCTCTTGCTGAATTACCATCACGTGAAGTGCTTATTGCAAAGGTTTTGGGTGGCTTCAATGCTCCTATATCCGGTTTTGTAAATGTATTGAACGGAAATATGAGAGGTTTGGTTGTAGCATTAAATGCTATTGCTGAACAAAAAGCAAATGCTTAATTTTATTTAAGAAGTTTTAAATATTAAAAAATTACTAAAAACAAAAATTATTTGGAGGTATTATACAATGGCTAGCGAAAAGGTTTTAAAGTTAATTGAAGATGTAAAGAATTTAACAGTATTAGAATTATCAGAACTCGTAAAGGCTCTTGAAGAAGAATTCGGAGTATCAGCAGCAGCTCCTGTAGCAGTTGCAGCAGCACCTGCAGCAGGTGGAGCAGCTCCATCAGCAGATGAAAAGACTGAATTCAACGTTATATTGAAGGACGTTGGAGCAGACAAAATCAAGGTTATCAAAGTTGTTAGAGAAGCAACTGGTCTTGGTTTGAAAGAAGCTAAGGATCTCGTTGATGGCGCACCTAAGACTATCAAAGAGAACGTTTCAAAGGAAGAAGCAGCTTCAATCGAAGCTAAATTCAAGGAAGTTGGAGCAACTGTTGAAATTAAGTAATTTTAACTTAATAAAAAGAGGCACTCAGTGTGAGCGCCTCTTTTTTTAAAATATAAGTTAAATTAAGTTTGGTTTAAGTTAAATGTATGAAATATGTAGAAAAACAAAACAAAAAAACGCCTTATTTAATGCGTTTTTACAATTGACAAGCTATATATGCTATGATATAATTATACACTGCATTAAAATTCTATTATCATTTCCAAGTCGAAAATTTCGTACTTGATGTACATAATTATAGCATATACGAATAAACAAGACAATAATTGTTAATAATATTTTAATGTTTGCTATGGGTTTATTATATGTAGGTTTTAGAATTATATACAACGTTAGAAGCACCTGAAAAAATTACTAAACCATGCCCTAATAAATCTTTATTTAGTGATTAGTTGTAACTGCAGTTAATTTGATTTACGATTTCATATAATATAATTCTAATTATGTGAAATTTTAAAATATTCCTAATAAAGTCATAAGTTTATGAGGTGATATAAATATGGTACAACCCGTAAAATTGGGTAGAAACACCAGGATGAGTTATTCCAAAATGCGAGAAGTACTGGAAATGCCAAACTTGATAGAGGTTCAAAAAAACTCATATCAATGGTTTTTGGATGAAGGACTTCGTGAAGTTTTCAGAGATATCTCCCCGATAACAGATTACACTGGAAACTTGATATTGGATTTTGTGGATTATTCGCTTGATGATACGCCAAAGTATAGTGTCGAAGAATGTAAGGAAAGGGACACTACATACTCAGCCCCTCTCAAGGCGAAGGTAAGATTAATTAATAAGGAATCTGGAGAAGTAAAAGAGCAAGAGATCTTTATGGGTGATTTCCCTCTTATGACAGACACAGGAACCTTTATAATTAATGGTGCGGAGCGTGTAATTGTCAGCCAGTTGGTAAGATCACCTGGTATTTACTATTCAATGAAGTTTGACCGTGTAGGTAAAAAGCTATACTCAAACACTGTTATTCCTAACAGAGGGGCATGGCTTGAATACGAAACAGACTCAAACGATATACTTTCAGTCAGAATAGACAGGACAAGAAAATTGCCTCTAACTGTATTGCTTAGAGCATTAGGGTACGGTACTGACTTTGAAATTATGCAATTGTTGGGTGAGGACGAAAGACTTCTTGCAACAATACAAAAGGATAATGCAAAAACTACCGAAGAAGGATTACTTGAAATATACAAGAGATTAAGACCTGGAGAGCCACCTACAGTAGATAGTGCTAGGTCTCTGCTCAACAGTTTGTTTTTTGATCCAAAGAGATATGATCTTGCTAAGTTTGGTAGGTTTAAATTTAATAAAAAACTTGCAATATCTAATCTGATCAGCGGGCAAGTTGCAGCAGAAAATATCGTATCAGCCGAAACTGGCGAGATATTAGTAGCCGAAGGCGAATTAATTGAAAGAGAGAAGGCTGTAGAAGTTCAGAATTCCGGTGTAAATGTAGTATACCTGTCTGTTGAAGGTAAATCTATAAAAGTTATCGGAAACAATACTGTTGATATAAATGCCTTTGTTGATTTCGATGTATCTGATATAGGTATAACTGAAAAAGTACAGTATTCTGTATTAAAAGAAATTCTTGAAAATACAAGCGGAGAAGAGCAGATAAAGAAAGCTCTTAAAGAGAGAATTAACGATTTGATTCCTAAGCACATCACAATTGATGATATAATTTCAACTATAAATTATATTATTAATCTTGATTATGGAATCGGATCTATTGACGATATTGACCACTTGGGTAACAGAAGACTCCGTTCAGTGGGAGAGCTGCTTCAGAATCAGTTTAGAATAGGTCTCTCAAGAATGGAAAGAGTTGTTAGAGAGAGAATGACTATACAAGATATTGATATAGTTACTCCTCAAGCATTAATAAATATAAGACCGGTTGCAGCTGCTATAAAAGAATTCTTTGGAAGCAGCCAATTGTCACAGTTTATGGACCAGACAAATCCTCTTGCTGAATTGACTCACAAGAGAAGGCTTAGTGCGTTAGGACCTGGAGGTTTGAGCAGAGAGAGAGCCGGCTTTGAAGTCCGTGACGTTCACCATTCCCACTATGGTCGTATGTGTCCTATTGAGACACCTGAAGGTCCGAACATCGGTTTGATAGGTTCATTGAGTACCTATGCAAGAGTTAATGAGTACGGATTTATAGAAGCACCATACAGAAAAGTAGATAAGAAAAACAGAAGAGTTACAAATGAAATAGTATACCTTACGGCTGATGTAGAAGACCCATTCGTAATAGCTCAGGCAACAGAACCTCTTGACGAAGATGGTACTTTTATTTCAAAGAAGGTAATAGCTCGTTACAGACATGAAATATTAGAAGTTGAGAGCAATAGAATTGACTTCATGGATGTTTCACCAAAGCAGATGGTATCTGTTGCTACAGCCATGATTCCGTTCCTTGAAAATGATGACGCCAACCGTGCGCTGATGGGTTCTAACATGCAGCGTCAGGCTGTACCGTTAATCAAAGCTGATTCACCTATTGTAGGAACAGGTATTGAGTACAAGGCAGCAAGAGATTCAGGAGTTTGTGTTATTGCTAAAAATGCGGGTGTAGTAGATAAAGTATCTGCCAACGAAATAGTTATTAAGACCAACAGTGGACAAAAGGATACCTACAAGCTGCTGAAATATATGCGTTCAAACCAAGGAACTTGTTTGAATCAAAGACCTATTGTAAGAAAAGGTGAGATAATAGAAAAAGGTGACATTATTGCTGACGGACCGTCAACAGATAATGGAGAAATAGCTCTTGGAAGAAATATTCTCATAGGATTTATGACATGGGAAGGATACAACTACGAGGATGCTATTCTTATAAATGAAAAACTGGTTAAAGAAGATGTTTATACATCTATACACATAGAGGAATACGAAGCTGAGTCAAGAGACACTAAGCTGGGACCTGAAGAAATTACTAGGGATATTCCAAATGTCGGAGAGGAAGCACTTAAAGACCTTGATGACAGAGGAATTATCAGAATAGGTGCTGAGGTTCGTGCAGGAGATATCCTTGTTGGTAAAGTTACTCCAAAAGGAGAAACAGAGCTTACAGCGGAAGAACGTCTGCTTAGAGCAATCTTTGGAGAAAAAGCAAGAGAAGTTCGTGATACATCTTTGAGAGTACCACATGGAGAATCCGGTATTATTGTCGACGTTAAGGTGTTTACTAGAGAGAACGGGGATGAACTTCCGCCTGGAGTAAATCAGCTTGTTAGATGTTATATTGCACAGAAGAGAAAGATTTCTGTGGGCGATAAGATGGCAGGAAGACACGGTAATAAGGGTGTTATTTCAAGAATATTACCTGAGGAAGATATGCCATTCTTACCTGACGGTACTCCATTGGAGATAGTTTTAAATCCTCTGGGCGTTCCTTCACGTATGAATATCGGTCAGGTGCTTGAAGTGCATTTGGGATTTGCGGCAAAAGCATTGGGCTGGAAAATTGCAACTCCTGTATTTGATGGTGCAACAGAGGAAGACATCAGGGAGACTCTTATTCAAGCAGGAAAAGACCCAGATGGTAAAACAATACTTTATGATGGAAGAACTGGTGAACCATTTGATAACAGGGTAACAGTAGGATATATGTACTATCTGAAACTGGCTCACTTGGTTGATGATAAGATACATGCCCGTTCTACTGGACCATACTCACTTGTTACGCAGCAGCCACTTGGCGGTAAGGCTCAGTTCGGTGGTCAGAGATTCGGAGAAATGGAAGTTTGGGCTCTTGAAGCATACGGAGCTGCTTATACATTGCAAGAAATACTTACAGTTAAGTCTGATGACGTTGTAGGTAGGGTTAAGACATACGAATCAATAGTTAAGGGCGAGAATGTTCCTGAACCTGGAATTCCTGAGTCCTTCAAGGTTCTTATAAAAGAGCTTCAGAGTTTGGCACTTGATGTAAAGGTATACTCTGAAGAACAGGAAGAAATTGCTATAAAAGAGTATGTTGAAGATGATCTTGAAGATTTGAATGTTAACATCGAAGGCAGAGAAGATGAAGTAATTCTGACAAATGATTTTGACAATGAATTGAGAGACGATGTTCTTGAAGAAGAACTGGATATTGATGATCTTGATATTGGGTCAATCAGTACCGGTGATAATCTTGAAGAAGAATTGACTGATGAATTATTTGCTGATGATGATCTAAGCGATGACTTTGAAGACGACGAAGATTTTTAAGGAAGGGAGATAAGCTATGTTTGAACTGAACAATTTTGATTCTATTAAAATAGGATTAGCTTCTCCGGAAAAGGTCAGAGAATGGTCAAAAGGTGAAGTAAAAAAGCCTGAAACTATAAATTACAGAACTTTAAAGCCTGAAAGAGACGGGTTGTTCTGTGAAAGGATTTTTGGTCCTCAAAAGGACTGGGAATGTCATTGCGGTAAATACAAAAGAATCAGATACAAGGGAATAGTTTGTGACCGTTGTGGTGTTGAAGTTACAAGGTCAAAGGTAAGAAGAGAAAGAATGGGACATATCGAGCTTGCTGCTCCCGTTTCCCATATATGGTATTTTAAGGGAATACCAAGCAGAATGGGCTTGATTCTTGATATGTCACCAAGATCCCTTGAAAAAATACTGTATTTTGCATCATATGTTGTTATTGACCCAGGTCAAACTCCATTGTCCAAAAAACAAGTATTGACAGAAAAGGAATACAGAGACAGTGTAGATAAGTTTGGAATGAATTTCAGAGCCGCTATGGGAGCTGAAGCTATAAAGGAATTACTTGTTGAGATAGATCTTGAAAGTCTTTCCAAGGAGTTAAGAGCTGAGCTGGCTGAGTCTACAGGACAAAAGAGAATCAGAGCAGTTAAAAGACTTGAGGTTGTTGAGGCTTTCAGACTTTCAGGTAACCGTCCAGAATGGATGATTCTTGATGTTGTTCCTGTTATTCCACCCGAACTCAGACCAATGGTTCAGTTAGATGGAGGAAGATTTGCAACATCTGACTTGAATGACCTGTACAGAAGAGTTATAAATAGAAATAATAGATTGAAAAGACTCCTTGATTTAGGAGCTCCTGACATAATCGTAAGAAATGAAAAGCGTATGCTGCAAGAAGCAGTAGATGCATTGATAGATAACGGAAGAAGAGGGCGTCCTGTAACAGGACCTGGAAACAGACCTCTTAAATCACTTTCAGATATGCTTAAAGGTAAGCAGGGCCGTTTCCGTCAGAACCTTCTTGGTAAGCGTGTTGACTACTCAGGACGTTCAGTTATCGTTGTAGGCCCTGACTTGAAGATATTCCAGTGTGGTCTTCCAAAAGAGATGGCATTGGAATTGTTTAAGCCATTCGTAATGAAGAAGCTTGTTAATGATGGATTGGCACACAATATAAAAAGCGCAAAGAGAATGGTTGAAAGAGTAAGAAATGAAGTATGGGACGTTCTTGAAGAAGTAATAAAAGAGCATCCTGTGCTACTCAACCGTGCTCCTACACTTCACAGACTCGGTATACAGGCATTTGAACCTGTACTGGTTGAAGGAAGAGCTTTGAAACTTCATCCATTGGTATGTTCGGCGTATAATGCTGACTTTGATGGTGACCAGATGGCGGTTCACGTTCCTTTATCAGCAGAAGCACAGTCAGAGGCAAGATTCCTGATGTTGTCGGCAAATAACCTGTTGGCTCCTAAGGACGGTAAACCTATTACAGTACCTACACAGGATATGGTCTTAGGTAGTTATTATCTTACAATAGAAAAACCAAATGAGCCCGGAGACGGAAAAGTATTCTGTGATATGGACGAAGTTCTTATGGCATATCAGGAAGGTGTGCTTGGACTCCATGCTCAGATAAAGGTAAGAGTAGAAAAAGAGATAAATGGTGTAAAGAAGAGAAAAATTATCTCATGTACACCTGGTAGACTTATTTTCAATGAAGCTATTCCACAGGATCTTGGTTTTGTAGACAGAAGTGATGAGAACAATCTATTTGACCTTGAAATCAATTTCCTTGTAGGTAAAAAAGAGCTTGGAAAAATTATTGACAAATGTATAAGGGTGCATGGAACTACCAAAACAGCCGTTATACTTGATAAAATAAAAGCATTGGGCTTTAAGTACTCCACAAGGGGTGCTATTACAATCAGTGTATCCGATATGGTAATACCTGAGATAAAGAAGCAATATCTGCAGGAAACTGAAAACACTATTGACAATATTGTTAAGCAGTATAAGAGAGGACTTATTTCAGATGAAGAAAGATATAATTCTGTAATAAGTGCTTGGACAGAAACCGGTGAAAATATCACTAAAGCCCTTATTGATAACCTTGATAGATTCAATCCTGTGTACATGATGTCACAGTCAGGAGCGAGAGGTAATATCAATCAGATTAAACAGCTTGCAGGTATGAGAGGTTTGATGGCGGATACATCCGGTAAGACCATTGAGATACCGATTAAGTCAAACTTCCGTGAAGGACTTAACGTTTTGGAATTCTTTATTTCAACTCACGGAGCCAGAAAAGGTTTGGCCGATACTGCACTTAGAACTGCTGACTCAGGTTATCTTACAAGACGTCTTGTTGACGTAAGTCAGGATGTAATAGTAAGAGAACTTGACTGCGGTACTGATAAGGGTATTGAAGTTTATGATATCAAGGATGGCGGCGAAATAATTGAACCGTTATCTGAGAGACTTATTGGAAGATATTTAGTCGAAGATATGTACGATGCTAATACAAATGAACTAATAGCATCAAAAGACGAGGCTATTGATGAGAAGAAAGCTTCTTTAATAGCTAAATCAGGTGTTAAGAAGGTAAAAATCAGATCAGTGCTTACTTGTCATTCAGAGGTTGGAGTATGTGCCAAGTGTTATGGTGCTAATCTGGCAACAGGCGATGCAGTAAATGTTGGTGAAGCAGTTGGTATAATAGCCGCACAGTCAATTGGTGAACCTGGTACACAGTTGACAATGAGAACCTTCCATACTGGTGGTGTTGCCGGTGATGATATTACACAGGGTCTCCCTCGTGTAGAGGAATTGTTTGAAGCCAGAAAGCCAAAGGGACTTGCAATTATATCTGAAATAGCAGGTAACGTTAAACTTTCAGAATCCAAGAAGAAGAGAGAAGTAATTATTACTTCCGAAGACGGTGAATCAAAATCCTATCAGATACCATATGGTTCAAGAATCAAGGTATATGACGGAGATGTTGTTGAAGCCGGAGATGAATTAACCGAGGGTTCCGTAAATCCTCATGATATCCTCAAAATTAAGGGTATAAAAGGTGTTCAAGCTTATCTACTCCAGGAAGTTCAGAGAGTTTATAGAATGCAGGGTGTTGATATCAACGATAAGCATATAGAAGTAATTGTAAGGCAGATGATGAGAAAAGTTAAGATTGAAGATGCAGGAGATACATGTTTACTCCCAGGAGGGCTTGTTGATATATTCGAGTTTGAAAAAGAAAATCAAAAAGCTATTGATGCAGGTCTTACTCCCGCAACTGGTGAGCGTACTCTTCTAGGTATAACAAAGGCTTCACTTGCTACGGATTCATTCCTGTCAGCCGCTTCTTTCCAAGAAACTACAAGAGTTCTTACAGAAGCTGCAATTAAGGGAAAGATTGATCCTCTCGTAGGATTAAAGGAAAATGTTATCATTGGTAAGCTTATACCTGCAGGTACCGGTATGAGTCGTTACAAGGATATAAGTATTAGCAGTGTAATTGAATAGCGTTTATACAATGTAAAGTTTTGGGGCGGTCATGTTATTATGACCGCCTTAATATTAATAAAAGTGAGTGACTGATACAAATTCTGTATGCTTGACAAAAGATAATACAGAGTGATAAAATAATTCAGTGCATTAATTTTGTGCATTTTTTTGTGTGCAAATTCAGCATACTTATAATTAATATAAAAGAGAAAACCACAATTGGAGGACTAGAGAATTGTTGGATGATCTTAAACACTGTAAAAAGGCGGTTGGTGTCAAGCAATCCACCAAAGCCGTAGAAAACGGTGTCGCGTCAAATGTTATAATTGCGAGGGATTGTGAGCAGAGGGTCGTAAGAGGAATTATTGCGCTTTGTGAGGAAAAATCAGTTCCTATAACATATGTTGATTCAATGAAACAACTGGGAAAGGCTTGTGGAATTGACGTTGACGCTGCAGTTGCATGCATTTTAAAGTAGCTTATATTTATTTATTCTTACTAATTGGTAAGGTATATATAAAATATATAATTATTACCTTTGAAAGGAGGTGTACTAATGCCAACATTTAATCAGCTGGTTAGAAAGGGCAGAAAAGTTATTGAAAAGAAATCAACTGCTCCAGCTCTCCAGAAGGGATTTAACTCAAAGAAGAAAAAGCCTACTGATGTAAGCAGCCCTCAAAAAAGAGGTGTTTGTACTGTTGTAAAGACTTCTACACCAAAGAAGCCTAACTCAGCACTTCGTAAAGTTGCCAGAGTTCGTCTTACAAATGGTATAGAAGTAACTGCATATATTCCTGGAATAGGACATAACCTACAGGAGCATAGCGTTGTTCTTATCAGAGGTGGAAGAGTTAAAGACTTGCCTGGTGTAAGGTACCATATTGTTAGAGGTACTCTTGACACTGCCGGAGTTGCCAAAAGAATGCAGGGCCGTTCAAAATACGGTGCAAAGCGTCCTAAGGCAGGTGCCGCTAAATAGTAAAAACACAGCGTGCTGACAAATTTAAAATGTTAGGTGCTTAGTACGTGATTATATATATTTTGTATAAGAGAAAATAGGTTTTTAATAAAATTATCTATAATCTGTTAAACTAGTAAGGTATATTAATGTACTTGCGCTGACGACGGTTTAAACCACGAGTACCTGTGATACTTTCTATGGGTTATATCCCATATCAAATGTTATCATAAAGGAGGGAAGTAAGGTGCCAAGAAAAGGTCATATTTCAAAAAGAGATGTTTTACCTGATCCAATGTATGGAAGCAAAACGGTTACTAAACTGATTAACAACGTAATGTATGATGGTAAAAAAGGTATTGCTCAGCAGATATGCTACGATGCTTTTGATATTATCAGAGAAAAAACCGGCAGAGATCCATTGGAAGTATTCGAAGAAGCCATGGCAAACATTATGCCAGTTCTCGAAGTAAAGGCTAGAAGAGTTGGTGGAGCGACATATCAGGTTCCTATGGAAGTTAGACCTGAAAGAAGACAAACTCTGGGCTTGAGATGGCTTGTTGATTATTCTCGCAAAAGAGGCGAGCGTACTATGAGGGAAAGACTTTCAGGAGAAATACTTGACGCTATCAACAATATGGGTGGAGCTTACAAGAAGAAGGAAGATACCCATAAGATGGCTGAAGCTAACAGAGCATTTGCTCATTATAGATGGTAATAATATAAATGGATTGATACTTTATCAATCCGAACTATCGTGAAAGGAGGGTAATCATGCCCAGGCAATTTGATTTGGAACACACTAGAAATATCGGTATAATGGCTCATATTGATGCTGGTAAGACAACAACAACTGAGCGTATACTGTTTTATACAGGAAAAGTTCACAAAATCGGCGAAGTTCATGAAGGTGCTGCTACTATGGACTGGATGGAGCAGGAGCAGGAGAGAGGTATAACTATCACTTCTGCGGCTACTACCGCACAGTGGAAGGGTAACAGAATAAACATTATTGACACGCCGGGGCACGTTGACTTCACTGTTGAAGTTGAAAGATCTCTTCGTGTACTCGATGGTTCGGTGACGGTTTTCTGTGCAAAGGGCGGTGTTGAACCTCAATCTGAAACAGTTTGGAGACAGGCTGATAAGTATGGAGTTCCCCGTATGGCATATGTAAATAAAATGGATATAATGGGAGCTGATTTTTACAATGTAATTTCTATGATGAAAGAGAGATTGCAGTGTAATGCAGTACCTATACAATTACCAATAGGCAGTGAAGATAGCTTTATTGGTATGGTTGATTTGGTTACTATGACTGCTCATATATTTAAAGATGATTTAGGTCAAGTAGTTGAAGATCAGCCTATCCCTGACGATATGATTGAGATTTCAAAGAAATATCGTGAAATATTACTGGAATCAGTTGCTGAACAAGATGAAGAGACTATGATGAAATACCTTGAAGGTGAGGAACTCACTGTTGAGGAAATAAAGGCCGGGATCAGAAAGGCTACTATTGCTGTTAAAATGATACCCGTAGTCTGTGGTTCATCATACAGAAATAAAGGCGTACAACAGATGCTTGATGCAGTTGTTGATTATATGCCATCACCAGTTGATATCCCTGCAATAAAGGGTATTTCAATGGACGGTGACGAAGAGATTGAAAGACCTGCAGATGACAATGGTCCATTTGCAGCACTTGCGTTTAAGATTATGAGTGACCCATATGTTGGTAAACTCTGCTTCTTTAGAGTATACTCAGGAACATTGAACTCAGGTTCTTACGTTCTTAACTCTACAAAGAATAAGAGAGAAAGAATCGGAAGAATTCTTCAGATGCATGCAAATCATAGAGAAGAAATACAGATAGTTTACTCAGGAGATATTGCAGCTGCTGTTGGTCTTAAAGATACAACAACAGGAGATACTCTTTGCGAAGAAAACAATCCTGTAATTCTTGAATCAATGGAATTCCCTGAGCCTGTTATAGAAGTTGCCATAGAACCTAAAACTAAGGCAGGACAGGAAAAGATGGGTATCGCTCTCCAGAAGCTGGCTGAAGAAGATCCTACATTTAGAGTTCACACTGACCCTGAAACCGGACAAACTATTATCGGTGGTATGGGAGAACTTCATCTTGATATTATCGTTGATAGAATGTTGAGAGAATTCAAGGTTGAAGCTAATGTTGGTAACCCACAGGTTTCTTACAAAGAAACTATTCGTAAGGCTGTTAAGTCTGAAATGAAATATGCTAGACAGTCAGGTGGTAAAGGTCAATATGGTCACTGCGTAATCGAAATTGAACCAAGAGAACCAGGTTCCGGTTATGAATTCGTAAATAAGATTACTGGTGGTGCTATTCCTAAGGAATACATCGGTCCAATAGACGCAGGTATTCAGGAAGCTATGAATTCAGGTGTTCTTGCTGGATATAACGTTGTTGACGTTAGAGTTACTCTTGTTGATGGTTCATACCATGAAGTCGATTCATCTGAAATGGCGTTTAAGATTGCTGGTTCAATGGCATTCAAGGATGGTTGCAGAAAAGCAAATCCTGTTCTCCTTGAACCAATCATGAGAGTTGACGTTAGCGTTCCTGAGGAATACATGGGAGACGTTATGGGAGGCCTTAACGCAAGAAGAGGACGTATCGAAGGTATGGAAGCACGTGGCGGAGCTCAGAACATAAGAGCAATGGTTCCACTATCCGAGATGTTCGGATATGCTACTGCACTTCGTTCCTCAACACAGGGAAGAGGTACATTCTCCATGCAGACAAGCCACTTCGAAGAAGTGCCTAAGAGTATTCAGGAGAAGGTTGTTTCCAGCAGAAGCAGTGCCGAGTAATCATATAGTTGGTTAATTGCAAGAGTAAACTTTATAGTGAAGCACTGTAAAGTTTACTCCTGTTAAATAAAGTAAATGAGTATAAAATTAGCGCACAGCGCTTTAATGAAAGGACGGAGATTTTAAAATGGCTAAGGCTAAATTCGAAAGAAACAAACCCCACGTTAATATCGGAACAATCGGTCACGTTGACCATGGTAAGACTTCTTTAACAGCTGCTATCACTAAGGTTCTTGGATTCCTCGGAAGAGCTGAATACAAGGCATATGACCAAATTGATGCTGCTCCAGAAGAAAGAGAAAGAGGAATTACAATCAATACTGCTCACGTTGAGTATGAAACTGAAACAAGACACTACGCTCACGTTGACTGCCCAGGCCATGCTGACTATGTTAAGAACATGATCACTGGTGCTGCTCAGATGGACGGTGCTATCCTTGTTGTTTCTGCTGCTGATGGCCCAATGCCTCAGACAAGAGAACACATTCTTCTTTCACACCAGGTTGGTGTTCCTTACATCATCGTATTCTTGAACAAGTGCGATATGGTTGATGATGAAGAACTTATCGAATTGGTTGAAATGGAAGTTAGAGAACTGTTGAATTCATATGAATTCCCAGGTGATGATACTCCAATCATCAGAGGTTCAGCTCTCGTTGCACTCGAATGTAATTCAACTGATATAAACGCTCCTGAGTATGCTCCAATCGTTGAGCTTATGGCAGAGGTTGACAAGTATATCCCAACTCCTCAAAGAGCTACTGACAAGCCATTTATCATGCCTGTAGAAGATGTTTTCTCAATCACAGGTCGTGGTACTGTTGCTACTGGTAGAGTTGAGAAGGGTGTTGTTAAGGTTGGAGACGAAGTTGAAATCGTTGGTTTGATGGATGCTCCAAAGAAGACTGTTGTTACTGGTGTTGAAATGTTCAGAAAGCTTCTTGATCAAGCTGAAGCTGGTGATAACATAGGTGCACTTTTAAGAGGTATTCAGAGAAACGAAATCGAAAGAGGCCAGGTTCTCGCTAAGCCAGGTTCAATTAAACCTCACACTTACTTCGAAGGACAGGTTTACGTTTTGACTGCTGCTGAAGGTGGAAGACATAAGCCATTCTTCAATGGTTACAGACCACAGTTCTATTTCAGAACAACTGACGTTACAGGTGTTATTGAAATTCCAGAAGGAACAGAAATGGTTATGCCTGGTGACCACATCACTATGAAGATCAAATTGATCACTCCTATCGCTATGGAAGAAGGACTCAAGTTCGCTATCCGTGAAGGTGGTAGAACAGTTGGTGCTGGTAACGTTTCAAAGATTATCGAATAATTTTTGATTATTAAATAAAAGAGCATTGCAGACTTTATATAAGTTTGCAGTGCTTTTTTTAACAGAGAGGAAATAAAAAATTAAAAGTTGCATAAACTAAACGAAAATATTATAAATATGTACACCAATATTTGATGTATACATATTTAGCAGCTAAAGGATAATAGGTATATCAAATTTGTTGTTTAACTATCATAATTAGCGGGTATTTAAATATCGTATTATTTTATAAAAATAAACTTATGGCTAAAATTAAATACTCAACTGAAAGGACGGTAATAAATAGATGATAGAAATCAAGAAGAATATATACTGGTGTGGAATAAGAGACTGGGGCCTAAGTGTTTTTCATGGACATGAGCTGTCAACTCATAGGGGATCTTCATACAATTCATATATTATAAGAGATGAAAAGACAGTACTTATTGATACTGTTTGGGATCCGTACAAGGAGCAATTTGTAGAGGACTTGGACAAGAGTGTAGGACTGTCAAATATAGATGCAATTGTTATTAACCACGTTGAGCCTGACCATGGAGGAAGTCTCGGGCTTTTGATGAGCAAAATTCCAAATACTCCTATTTATTGTACAAAAAACGGTTCTGAAATTATTAAAAAGTATTTTGGACAAGATTGGAATTTTAAAATTGTAAAAACCGGAGATACTCTGGACTTAGGAGAATATAAGCTGAATTTTGTTGACATGCAGATGATCCATTGGCCTGACAGTATGCTTGAGTATGTTGAAGGCGCCAAATTAGTTATATCCAATGACGCTTTTGGTCAACACTATTGCGGAACCGCTATGTTCAATGATCAGGTTGATACCTGTGAGCTTTATCAGGAAGCAATAAAGTATTATGCGAATATTCTTACTCCTTTCAGGCCTCTTATAAAGAAAAAAATAGAGCAAATATCCTCTTTAAATCTTGATATTGACATGATTGCACCTAGCCATGGTGTTATTTGGAGAGATAATCCATCCCAGATTATCACAAAATATGCTGAGTGGGCTGACCCTAGCTATAATGAAGGGTATGCAGCAATTATTTACGATACAATGTACCATACTACCAGGGCCATGGCTGAAGCAATAGGACGAGGCTTTGAAGAAGAAGGAATAAGCTACAGAATAATCAATGCTGCTACAAGAGACAAGAGTGATTTAAATGTTGAGATTTTTAAGGCAAATGCCGTTATCATAGGAAGTTGTACTGTTAACAATACTGTTACAAGACCAATAGCAGCATTGTTGGAGGAAATTAAGTCATTAAAATTTAAGGATAAGCTTGCTGCAGGATTCGGCTCATATGGCTGGAGCGGTGAGGCACACAAGAAAATAAGTAAAGATCTTGGTGACGCAGGTTTAACCATTTGTGCGGAACCACTGGGCTTTAGATACAAACTATCAGGGCCGGAAGTTGAGCAGTGTGTAGAAATGGGACGCAACATTGCCAGACAGCTTAAAGCAAAATAATATTATAAAGTAGATTTTTCGTGCTTTTTTTAACAAAATGCTACTTACAATTATCATAAATATGTTATAATAAATGCTGGTATTTTGAATATTTATCTTCGAATACCAGCTTTTGTTTTGCTTCTCTGTATGTAGAAACAGAAGTACATAATATTATAGAGGCAGTAGCCTCAAACTCATTAAAGCTATGAATAAAATTTCAAATAGTTATGCGAAGGGGGAAGTCAAATGAACTACTCACATGAAGTTGAAAATATGTGTGTTGTAAAAAAAGGTCCTAATCACGGTCCTGCTCCAATACCTGAAGAAGGCAAATGGGTAAAGGCAAAAGAAATTAAGGATATTTCCGGTTTGTCACATGGTATAGGCTGGTGTGCACCTCAGCAGGGATGCTGTAAACTCACATTAAACGTTAAGGAAGGTATAGTTGAAGAGGCTCTTGTTGAAACACTCGGCTGCTCAGGTATGACTCACTCAGCAGCTATGGCCGCTGAAATTCTCCAAGGAAAAACCATTCTTGAATGTTTAAATACTGACTTGGTTTGCGACGCTATAAACGTTGCAATGAGAGAAATATTTAAGCAGTTGGTATATGGCAGAACACAGTCTGCTTTCTCAGAAGACGGTCTTCCAATCGGTGCAGGTCTTGAAGACCTTGGTAAAGGTTTACGTTCACAGGTTGGTACAATATTTGCTACTAATGCAAAGGGTGTTAGATACCTTGAAATGGCTGAAGGTTACATATTGAACATAGGACTGGATAGCGATAATGAAGTTATCGGTTACAAGTTCGTACACCTCGGAAAAATGATGGACATGATTAAGAAGGGTGTAGATCCTAAGGAAGCTTACGAAAAGAATATAGGCACTTACGGCAGATTTGCTGAAGCAGCTAAAGTAATAGATCCTAGACACGAATAATTAAAGAGAGAGGTGAATACTGTGGTTAGATTTGAAGGTTATGAAAGAAGAATAGCTCAAATAGAGAAATGTTTAGCTGAGTATGGATTTAAGAGTCTTGAGGAAGTTAAGGACTTCTGTACTTCGAAAGGAATAGATGTAGATTCAATCGTTAGAGGCATACAGCCAATTGCATTTGAAAATGCAGTTTGGGCATACACTCTTGGTTGTGGTGTTGCACTTAAAAAAGGTATTAAAAATGCTTCAGAAGCCGCAGAAGCAATCGGTATCGGATTGCAGGCTTTCTGTATCCCAGGTTCAGTTGCAGATTCAAGAAAAGTTGGTTTAGGCCACGGAAATCTTGCTGCAAAACTTCTTAAGGAAGATACTAAGTGTTTCTGCTTCTTGGCAGGTCACGAATCCTTTGCAGCAGCTGAAGGTGCTATTGGTATAGCAAAGACAGCAAACAAAGTTAGAAAAGAACCACTTCAAGTTATACTGAATGGTCTCGGTAAGGATGCTGCATTTATTATTTCAAGAATTAACGGTTTTACATATGTTGAAACTGACTATGATTTCTCAACTAACACTCTTAAGGTTGTTAGAACAAAAGCTTACTCTGATGGAGATAAAGCAAAGGTTAGAGTATATGGTGCAAACGATGTTCTTGAAGGTGTAGCTATTATGATACATGAAAATGTTGATGTTTCCATCACTGGTAACTCAACTAACCCAACAAGATTCCAGCACTTAGTTGCAGGTACATATAAGAAATGGTCTTATGAAAATGGTAAGAACTACTTCTCTGTCGCTTCAGGTGGAGGAACAGGTAGAACACTGCATCCTGACAATATGGCTGCAGGACCTGCTTCATATGGTTTAACAGATTCAATGGGTAGAATGCATGGAGATGCTCAGTTTGCTGGATCATCTTCAGTTCCTGCTCACGTTGAAATGATGGGTCTTATCGGTGCAGGTAACAACCCAATGGTTGGTATGACTGTTGCAGTAGCGGTTGCTATTGAAGAAGCTGCGAAATAATTTTATACACATAAAAATTTTATAGCTATAAGAGGAGCTGTCACATAAGTTTATCAAACTTTGTCCAGCTCCTTTTTGCAATTATTTCAATTTTGTCAAAAAAATATTATGTATTTAAAAAGGAACTATAATATTATCTGAAAGCGTTTTTATATGTTTTTCATTTTTTTAAAAAGAGTATTGAATAAGGAAAAAATTCGTATTATACTATAACTAAGGTCAAAGAAAGTCAAAATCAATTTAAATAGAGGTGATGGTGTGGCAAGTTTAAGTGATTTGATTGAGGCTTTTATAAAGCAAATGATGGCGGACACAGACGGGTCAATTGAACTGCAACGTAATGAACTTGCAAATCAGTTCAATTGTGTTCCGTCTCAGATTAACTATGTAATATCTACAAGGTTTACTTTGGACAGAGGATATTATGTTGAGAGTAGAAGAGGCGGTGGGGGACATGTAAAAATAAAACGAGTTAATGTCAATATACCTGGCAATTACCTGATGCATATTATATCCTCCATGGGCTCAAGTATATCTCAGCAATCGGCGGAAGTCTTTATAAACAATTTTGTAGACTATGAGGTTATAAGCGAAAGAGAAGGTTTTTTGATGAAAGCAGCTGTAAGCGATAAAATTCTTGGTGGGTTGTCTATGCCGGAAAGAGATGTTATTAGGGCATCGTTACTTAAAAATATGATTATGAGCTTACTGGTTTAGGAATATAGTTTTAAGGGTATTGTTTTTTTAGGAGGTATTTTTTATGCTTTGCCAGAATTGTCAGCAGAGAACTGCTAATGTGCATTTTACTCAGATAAAAAATAACACAAAGTTGGATTTATATCTTTGTGAAGAATGTGCACAGGAAATGAGCCAGCAGGATTTTATTTCTCCTTTTGGCTTTAACGACTTGTTTAGTGGATTATTTGGGGCTCAACTGAAACAGGGGTCCAGCCTAAAGCTAAAATGCAAGAACTGCGGAATGGAGTATGATGAATTTCTGAAAACATCAAGGTTGGGGTGCACCCATTGTTATAAGGCATTTGCAGATAAACTGGACCCTATAGTTAAAAGACTGCACGGCAATGGGGAACATCATGGAAAGGTTCCCACTAGGGTAAGCAGTAATGTAAATATTAATAGTGAAATAGATAAGCTTAAAAAACTTTTAAATGAAGCTGTTAAAGATGAGAAATATGAAGAAGCCGCAAAAATTCGAGACAGGATAAAAAGTCTGGAGGTGGGAGAATGAGTAAAATACCTGCAGAAAAAGGTCCGGAGTTTGATATTGCAGTTTCAAGCAGGGTAAGGCTGGCAAGAAACTTTGCTGATATTCCTTTTCCAGCAAAAATGAATGTAAAGCATCAGGCTGATTTAATTAAAAGAATGCAGGAAATAATGTCAGGATTCACAGTTTATGGTAAGCTAATGTTTGCAGACATGAGTACTTTACATCCGGTAGACAGAATTTCACTGATGGAAAGACACCTTATTAGTCCTGAACTTGCTGAGAGTAAGGAAAACAGTGGGGCATTTATAAATGAAAACGAAAATGTAAGCATAATGGTAAATGAAGAGGATCACTTACGAGTTCAGTCGATTTTTCCAGGAATACAGCTTGAAAAGGCGTACAAGGTGTGTGACGAAATTGATTCTCTTATAGCTGAAAAAGCCGACTATGCTTTTGACGATAAGTATGGATACCTTACAAGCTGTCCCACAAATATCGGTACTGGGTTGAGGGCATCGGTAATGCTGCACTTGCCTGCACTAGTCATGACAGGATATATGAAATCCATATTGGAAAGCTGTAATAAAGTTGGGGTAACTGTCAGGGGAATATATGGAGAGAACAGCGAAGCGGTAGGCGATATGTTTCAGGTATCAAATCAGGTGACACTTGGAAGAAAGGAAGAAGAAACTATTGCCAGTATCGATGGTATATGTAAGCAAATAATTGACAGAGAAAAGGCATTAAGACTTCAGCTTTATAAGAAAAACATATATAGATTTGAGGATAGGATATTCAGGTCATATGGAATTCTTCAAAATGCAAGAATTCTTTCGTCCCAGGAATCCTTCAAACTCCTTTCTGATGTAAGACTAGGGGTAAGTATGGGAATAATTAAAGATATAGATATAATAACGATTAACGATGCTATGGTGTTGTCACAGCCTGCAACACTGCAAAAAATGGCAGGTAAACCCCTTGAACAAGATGAAAGAGATGTGAAGAGGGCTGAACTTATCAGAATGAAAATTGCAAAATAAGTATACAAGAGGTGATAAAGATGTATCAACGTTTTACAGAAAAGGCAGAGAGAGCGATAGGGTTTTCCCAGCAAGCTGCTGTAGATTTGGGACATAATTATGTGGGTACTGAACATATACTTTTGGGACTAGTAAAAGAAGGAACTGGTGTTGCAGCCAGAGTGTTACAAGCTCAGGGGATAAACGAAGAAAAAATTATTAAAGAGATTGAAGAACTTATTGGCAAGGGAGATGCTGAAGGTATGCAGCCTGTGGGCTTTACCCCTAGAACCAAAAGAGTGCTTGAACTTGCTTTTAAAGAGGCAAGAAGGATGGGACAAGGATATATTGGAACAGAACATCTTCTTCTTGGGATTATGAAAGAGGGAGAAAGTGTTGCTGTCAGGATTATGATGGATTTGGGAGTAGACCCTCAAAAACTTCTCAATGAACTTGTGAAAATTCTTACAGAAGAATCTCCTGGCTCTAATGGTTCAGCAAAGAGTGGCAGTTCAAACTCAAATACTCCAACACTGAACCAATTTGGCAGAGATTTAACGGATATGGCAAGAGACGGAAAAATTGATCCTGTTATAGGACGTGACAAGGAAATAGAGAGAGTTATTCAGATTCTTAGCAGAAGAACTAAAAACAATCCATGTTTAATAGGTGAGCCGGGTGTTGGTAAAACTGCTATTGCAGAAGGTCTGGCCCAAAAAATTGTTGAAGGCAATATTCCAGAGATTTTGAGCGACAAAAGGGTTGTAACTCTTGATTTATCCTCAATGGTTGCAGGTGCAAAGTATAGGGGAGAATTTGAAGACAGACTCAAAAAGGCAATGGAAGAAATACGAAAGGCCACAAACGTAATATTGTTTATTGATGAGCTGCATACTATTGTTGGTGCAGGAGCAGCTGAAGGTGCCATTGATGCTTCAAACATACTGAAACCATCTCTTGCAAGAGGTGAAATTCAGGTTATCGGTGCTACAACCTTAAATGAGTACAGAAAACATATAGAAAAGGATGCAGCCTTGGAAAGAAGATTTCAGCCTATAACTGTAGGTGAGCCTTCAAAGGAAGAGGCCGTAGAAATACTAAAGGGTGTTCGTGATAAATACGAAGCACACCACAGAGTAAAGATTACTGACGCTGCACTCGAAGCCGCAGTTAAGCTTGGAGACAGATATATAACAGATAGATTCCTGCCTGACAAGGCAATTGACTTAATTGACGAGGCGGCTTCAAGAATAAGACTGAAAACCTTTACTGCTCCTCCTGATTTAAAGGAAATGGAGGAGAAGGTTGAAAGGCTTGGTAAAGAGAAGGAAGATGCCATTAGGTGTCAGGAGTTTGAAAAAGCAGCAAGAATAAGAGATGAAGAACAAAAGCTTAAAAATGACCTTGAAAAAATAAGGGATCAATGGCACCAAAAGAATCAAACAAAAACAGATACAGTTACAGAAGATGACATAGCTGATATTGTTGCTAGCTGGACTGGAATACCTGTAAAACGATTAGCTGAGGAAGAATCCGAGAGACTATTAAAATTGGAAGAAACTCTTCATAAGCGAGTAATTGGTCAGGAGGAGGCTGTTAAATCCATATCAAAGGCTATCAGAAGAGGACGTGTTGGACTGAAAGACCCAAAACGCCCGGTTGGCTCATTCATATTCATGGGTCCTACGGGAGTTGGTAAGACTGAACTCTGCAAAGCATTGGCTGAGGCGATGTTCGGAGATGAGAAGTCAATGATTCGTGTTGATATGTCCGAGTTCATGGAAAAGCACAGTGTATCAAAACTGGTTGGTTCACCTCCAGGCTATGTTGGCTATGACGAGGGAGGTCAGCTTACTGAAAGAGTCAGAAGAAAGCCCTACTCAGTACTTCTGTTTGACGAAATAGAAAAGGCTCACCCTGATATTTTCAATATACTTTTGCAAATACTGGAAGATGGAAGACTTACTGATTCACAGGGACGTGTGGTGGATTTTAGAAATACCATTATAATCATGACCTCAAATGTGGGTGCAAGAACTATTACTGAGCCAAAGAGACTTGGTTTCTCAGCTTCAAATGATGAGAGTGCAAAAAATTATGAGGATATGAAGAACAATGTAATGAGTGAACTCAAAAAGATGTTCAGACCAGAGTTCCTTAATAGAATTGATGACATAATAGTTTTCCACCCGTTAAGTAAGGAAAACATAAAAGAAATTGTACGTCTCATGCTGGATGTTCTTGTAAACAGACTAAAGGCTAATGAAATAACAATGGAAGTAAGTGAAGAGACTATGGACTATCTGGCCCAAAAAGGCTTTGATCCTGTATTTGGAGCAAGACCTTTAAGACGTGCTATACAAAGCATGGTGGAGGATAAACTTGCGGAAGAAATGCTGGAAGGTAAGGTTAAAGCCGGAGATAGTATTAAGATAGACTTAGATGAAGAAAATATTATTGTTAATAAGAAATAAGGAAACATTATTATTTCCGATAATTAAATAATTATGATAAGAATTAAAAACCCCTGTTTTGGCAAAGATAACCAAAACAGGGGTTTTTATATATAAATTGACATTTTATACTATAATGATACAATTTATTAAATTAAGTAATAAATTGAAATAAAAGTTAATCTAAGGAAAGGAAGTTTATGATTGTATATAAGCTTATAAAAACGCCGAAAAATTATTTTGTTTATGACAGGAATATAAATAAAATACTTAATATCAGTAAGGAAGAGTATCAGGAACTTGACAGATTGAGTAAAAAAGAAATAACTGAAAAGGAAGTATCTTGCCTTAAAAAATATCGGAAATACGGATATTTGAAAGATAGTGTTGTTGAAAAAATAATTCACCCGGAGACCAGATATATAAAGCATCATTTGGAGCATAGAGTACAGTTCCTCATATTACAGGTTACACAAAGTTGCAATTTAAGATGCGATTATTGTACATATTCAGGTAGTTATAATAATAGAGTTCATACAGGGAAGAATATGTCATGGGAGTTGGCCAAAAAATCAATTGACTATCTATATACTCATTCCAATGAAATTGAAAAAGTAAGAATAAGCTTTTACGGCGGAGAGCCTTTGCTTAGATTTGACTTAATAAAAAAATGCGTAGAATACGTTAAAGAAACTTATCCTGACAGAATCACAAACTATGGAATCACTACAAACGGTACGTTGCTTTCAGGTGAAATAGCTGAATTTCTAATAAATAATCATTTCTCTATTACGATAAGCCTCGACGGCTCAAAGAAAGAGCATGATGCAAACAGGAAGTTTGTAAATGGAGAAGGTAGTTTTGATACTATCATTAATAATATTAAAGAGATAAGTAAATATAACAAAGATTTTATTAATAATATCAGGTTTAATACTGTGTTAAATCCAAAATCTGATTATGGTGCGGTGAGGAATTATTTCGACTCGGAAGATGTCGTATGTGATGCAGTAGTCGGTCTTAGTCTTATGGAAGAAATTAATCATAAAGGGGACATCTCCTTTAGCAGAGAATTTATTAATATAAGAAGATATGACTATTTCCTATTATTAATGGCCATGGTAAAGAAATTGAAAAAAGAAGCAATACCAAAGTTTATGTCGGAAATAAAAGCAAGTATTGATATTGATTATTCTACAATGGAGGACAGTGCCAGCTTAAATAAGACATGGCATCATGGAGGACCTTGTATAGCGGGTGCCATGAGAATGTTTGTTAATACTGATGGTGTAATTTATCCCTGCGAAAAAGCTGTTGAAACCAGCGAAGCGATGAAAATTGGTGATATGGATAAAGGAACAGATAGCGATAGGGTATCGAATTTAATGAATATAGGGAAAATATCTGAAAAGGATTGCAAAAACTGCTGGGCTATAAACTGGTGTTCCATGTGTGCTTTATATGCTGAGAAGGACGGAAAACTTGACCCGGCTACTAAAAGGAAGAATTGTGCCAAATCTCTTATGGAAGCTCAAGAAAAACTTCTGAACATATGTGCATTAAAAGAATTCGGATATAAGTTCGGAAAGGAGGAAATGTATGTATAAGCTTCTAGTGTATCCTTTCACTATGGAAGATAGCTGTATAACAAAATATTGTAATATGCTCCAAGACTATGAGCTTACAAGTTTAGTATGCCTTGAGGGTGCATATGAAAATGGCAGAGCTGCAGGAGAGTTTGACGGAGTTGAAACCGATTTAGTAATAACTGATGATTTCAATATGGAAATTGATAAATGCGATGTTGTACTTTTGTTGGATAAAAATTTTAATGAATTGAAAGATACATACATTAAAAGGATTAACACTGCCATGGCAAAAAATAAAATTGTTATGACAAATAAGATGATATACGATTTTTATCTTAAAGAATTTTCCTGCAATAAGAATATAAGAATACTGGACAATATTCAGGAGGCGGGAGAGAATTTTTTTACATATGACAAGAGAATGTCACAGCCGGATATTCCTGTTGTAACTGTCATGTCAATGGGAGAAAACTGCAATAAATTTGAAGCACAGCTTGATTTGAGGAAAAAATTTCAGGATAAGGGGTACAAGGTTTTACAGTTTGGCACAAAGGATTACTGTGACTTATACGGATTTATAAAGATTCCATCCTTTCTCATGTCAAAAGACATATCAATTGATAAGAAAATATACATGTTTAACTACTACATAAACAAAGAAGTATTAAAAGATGATTATGATGTGATTATTTTAGGGGTTGCGGGAGGTCTACTACCAGTTAACAGATATGTTACGAATTATTTTGGAGAGATTCCTCTTGTTGTCTCTTCTGCCCTAAACATTGATATAAACGTACTATGCTTATACCATAATAATGAAATAAAGGTAGAAAACCTTTATGAATGTCGCGAATTCGGTAAAGGAAGACTGGGGTGTTTTACAGATTATTACTATATGTCTGACAGGCAATTCAGAATTTCTTATGACCATAATATCGAATATATTATTCTGGACAGAAAATACTGTATAAATAATATACCCATTATAGAGGATGAAACACTTAAATTTTGTCATGTGTTGGATACTGACATCAAGGATAGCATGCTGAACTCTTTAGTAGAAGAATTAGAGGAGAATGTGGCACTTGTATAAAAGGAGGGAGCCTATGGAAAAAAGAGAAGTAATGAATGTAATAAAGGAAATTGTATATAAGATAACCGGAATAAAAATAGAGGATGAAAACGACAATATTATTGGATGTCATCATAATTATCCTATTATATATGCTATTTATATTGTTGATGAACTTGAAAAAATATTTGGTAATGAGGTTTCAAATATATTTGCTGAAAATGATTATACTGTTTGGGAATTATCAAATTTGGCAGAGGCTATTATAAATAAATGCAGTAATTCTTCGGATAATCTTCAAGCAGTTTAATAAGGAAAGGGGTAAATCATTTATTAAATTAAATGATTACATAAAAAATTTTCAAGGAGGTATATTTATGAAAAAATTATCAAAAAGAAATGAGTTAGTACCTAACACAGTTATGGCATTTGCATGTGCCTGTCCTAGCTGTGGTCCAGGATGTACTCCGAAGTGTGGAAGCAGTGGTACTGCAAATGGTGCTATTAGTAGCAGCCTCAAGTCAAGTGTATATATTTCAGTATCTCAATATTTTTAATAAAGTTACTGAACATACAAAAGGAGTGCCAACCGGTACTCCTTTTGCAATATAATTGAGTGTAGAAGGAAGCCTGAATTACCCGTTGCTTTTCTCCAATTCATTTATACTAATCTGTCTTGTATGGATAGTGTGATTCCATTCTTTGTTGTTTTTTTCCAGAAAGCCTTGTATTGTAATAGGAACCCACGTAAGGCAGTAATAAGGATATATAATAAAGCCAAGTATAACCTTAAAACTGAACTTTTTTTCTGCCAGAATAACTAACGGACCGTAGAAAAGCTCAAATAGACCCATTAGATACCACACCTGAACGGGGAATACATATTGTACGCTATATATGGGAAATTGCGGATAAACCGTTTGTACCCACATCATAACAGTCATTAATCCCACAAAAATAAATCTTATGGGTTGAAACAAATATAAGGCACAGTCAAGGGAAGTAAGGTCACCTTTTAAGAAAGCTTTTTTGAATAAAGCTCCAAGATATTTTTGTGCACATTCAGCATGACCTTGCATCCATCTTTTTCGCTGATGCCATGACTGTTTAAGCGTAATGGGCTTTTCATCATAAACTACGGCTTCGTGGGCCCATCCTATTTTTACACCGTTTAGGGCAAGTTTCATGGTATACTCCAAGTCCTCGGTCAGACAGGTAGCTCCCCATTTTAGAGATTTAAGTACGGAAGTATCTATACAAAATCCGGTTCCGCACAACCCACAGCTTAGTTTAAGGTAGTATCTAGGCAGTTGAAAAATTCTGTTTGAAAGCCAGAAAGCAATGGAATAAGAGCATGTTATCCAGCTATCATAGGGATTTTTGCTGTCAATATAGCCTTGAACTACTTTAAAACCTTTGCACATCTGCTTGTTCATTTCCATCAGAAAGTTTGGTGAGACCAGATTGTCAGCATCAAAAACAGCAACGGCATCATAATTTGTGTCCATTTGAAAAATCCTGTTAAACATCCATTCAAGTGCATGTCCTTTACCCTTTTTAGAGGCATCCTCACGGATATGTACCTTGGCTCCGAACTTTTGGGCAATTGCAGCAGTATTGTCTTTACAGTTGTCAGCTATTACAAAAACATCGTATAAATTTTTGGGATAGTTTAATTTAAAAAGGCTGTCTACAATATGGCCGATTACAAGCTCCTCATTATGAGCAGCGACTATAAGAGCAAATTTTTTTGTAGGAACAATAGTTTGCGAGAGTTTTTCCTTTCTCTTAATCCAGCCGAATACAGATATTCCAAAAAAATAGCATCCTGCTATAAAAACTAATATCTGTATAAACTCGCTGATATAAAATATTATATTAGAAAATATAGTTTGCATTTTTTCCTCCAAAATTGTATTTATCCGAAATAGTTTGTGCATAAATGGATTAAATTATTTATATAATTTGATACTCTCTAAAATCAATATGCTATAATGAGGTAGTAGAATGGCGGAGGTTTTTATGCAAAAATCATATTATAACAATGCAATCTCAGGGAATTCTTCAATGCTAGCTTGTTTTAGCGAAAAAGCAGAACTTTTAAGACTTTTTTGGCCTGATATTGATTATGTACAGCATTTGGATAAAATGTTTCTGGGATTATTTGAGAAAAATAAAACAGGAAGCACGGTATGGCTTAATGACATGCGATGTGATAATCATCAGGAATATTTTCAAGATTCCAATATAATTAAAAACACGGTTACAAATTTTTTTGACGGGTATAAAGTAGTGTTATATGACTTTGTCCATCCCGAAATGGATGTTTTGGTACGAAGACTTGAAATTGAGAATCTTCATAATGAGAGCAGGGAATTGGGACTAATGAGTTTTTCAGCCGCTGCCACCAGTGATTCCGAGGTGGCATGCAGCTTGTTTGATTTCATGAATGAAGCAATGATTCACTATAAGCCGGATAGCTATATCGCTATTACGTCAGATATTTCGGTATACCAGTTTCAAATCGGGAATAATGCCAATGATGCCGCAATTAATACTTATCTATATGGTAAGGATGATATTGGAATGATGAAGGATGCGGCCGTCTCATGGGAATTGGGAGTTTTTCAGCCTCATGAAGTAAAGACAGTTAATGTATATATATGTGCAGCAGAAAGCCTGAAATCCTGTAAAGTTCTTGTAAGAAAGATAAAAACAGTAGGAGGGCTCACGGCACTAAGGGAAACAGGACAGTATTGGAAAGACTATCTGGAGAAGACAACACAACTTAAGTCAGGTAATACACTTTTAGATGAATTGTACAAAAGGTCACTTTTGGTATTTAAGTTAATGTATAACAAAAACAGCGGAGGGTTAATGGCTGCCCCAGAGGCAGATGAATACTTTACTAGGTGTGGTAAGTATGCTTATTGTTGGGGTAGGGACGCTGCCTTTATAACAGGGGCATTGGATATTGGCGGATTAAGAGAAAGCGTAACACATTTTTATAAATGGGCTGTAAAGGTTCAGGATGAAGACGGCAGCTGGCAGCAAAGATACCATATGAATGGTAATTTAGCTCCATGCTGGGGGCTTCAGGTGGATGAGACAGGCTCAATTATATGGGGAATGTTGAACCATTACAATTATACAAAGGACACAGATTTTCTAAAATCCGTATGGGGTAGTGTTAAGGCGGCAGCAGATTTCCTTGTAGGTTTTATAGATAGTGAAACAGGTCTTCCAAAACCCAGTTTTGACTTGTGGGAAGAAAGGTATGGCGAACATGCATACTCTTCTGCTTCGGTATGCGCAGGGCTAAGGTCAGCTGTGGAAATAGCACGTATACTTGGGGAAAAGCAGGAAGATTTTAGCATATGGGAAGAAACAGCAGATAGTATAAAAAAAGCAATAGTCAAATACTTCTGGAAAGAAGATTACAGACGATTTATTAGGAGCATCAGGGTAAAACTAAATGGCTTTGGACATGAACCTTCTGGTGATGTCATGTTTATTACAGTAAATCCAAAGGGTTATGTGAGAGATGTAACAAAAGAGGATTGGATTGTAGATGTAAGTCTTGTTGGGCTGGGTATACCCTTTGGAATTTTTGATTTGGATGATCCCATGCTAAAAGATACAGTTTCTTTAATTGAACAAGTCCTCACAGTACAGGGAGTCGGCGGTATAAAGAGATATGAAAACGACACATATATAGGTGGAAATCCGTGGATTCTTACCACTCTTTGGATAGCATTGTATCATGCCAAATCAGGAAACTATGAAAAAGCAAAGGAATATCTGATATGGGCTGCAAATGGAAAAACAGAAATGGGACTTCTGCCGGAACAGGTCAACAAGGATACTGGAAAACCTGAATGGATAATTCCACTAACGTGGTCTCATGCAATGTATGTACACGTCTATTCAGAGCTTATAAATGCAGGAGTGCTGTGATGTGCAATAGATACAGTTAAATTAAAAGTAAAAGATGGGGTTGGTTAACATAAAAAACAAGACGGTTTTCAAATGCAGCAATTGCGGATATGAATCCTCAAAATGGGTGGGGAGATGTCCGGAGTGCGATAATTGGAACACCTTTGAAGAAAAGGAAATACGAAATCAAAAAAATACCAGGTCAGCTTCGGCAAGGGTAACGAAGCCCATAGTTAAGCTGACTCACGTTAAGGCCGGTAACAGTGACCGTATTGTAACGGGCATCAGTGAATTCAACAGAGTTATGGGCGGAGGAATAGTTAAGGATTCAATAACAATTATCACAGCTAAACCAGGTGCGGGAAAATCCACACTACTTTTACAGGTTGCCGGGGATGTTGCTTCAAAGGGGCTGAGGGTACTTTATGCATCAGGTGAAGAAAGCGAAAGCCAGATAAAAAACAGGGCTGACAGAATTTTTAGTAATATTCAGGATAATGTGTGGGTATATTCTGACAATAGCATGGATAATGTACTAAGTGTTGTATCAGAGGTTGACCCGGATCTTTTGATAGTAGACAGTATTCAGACATTTGTGCTGGAAGGTTTTCCGGGCTCCAGAGCAGGTTCTCCTACGCAGACCATGGAGTGTGCAAATGAACTTCTGAAGCTGGCAAAAGACCCTATACGGCCAAGAGCAGTATTTCTGGTAGGCCAAATGAATAAAAGCGAGGAAATAGCGGGACTCAGAGCCCTTGAGCATTTAGTGGATACGGTGCTGATATTAGATGGCGATAATGAAGAGGAACTCAGAGGGCTTTCAGTATCAAAAAACAGGTTTGGCAGTACATGGGAGAGAGGCTATTTTTCCATGACTGAAAATGGTCTTGAATCAATAGATAATCCATCTGAATATTTTATGACAACCAGAGATAAAAATGAAAAAGTGTCGGGAAGTGCACTTACTGTTGTAAAAGATGGTTCACGACCAATTATAGTAGAGATAGAAAGCCTTGTATCAAAGACATACACGCCATTTCCTTCTAGAATAGGAGAGTGTGTGAGACGAGAACAGCTTAACACGTTGATATCAATACTTGAACAGAGGGGAAAAATATCTCTATATGATAAGGATGTTGTTATAAAGACTACAGGAGGCTTGAAGTTTAAAGAGCCTGCTGTAAACCTGTCAATAATAATGAGTATAGTATCGTCAGTTTATGACAAAGAAATACCAAATGATACGGCTTTCATATCCGACGTAGGACTTACAGGAGAACTAAAAAAGGTACCTTCTCTTGAACTGAGAATCAGGGAACTTGACAGGCGAGGATTCAAAGATGTTTATGTAGCTAAGAATGCACTTATAAGAACACTTGACATAAAGAATATAAAAGTACATGAAGTAAAGTCTATCCAAGAAGTAATAGGTATGGTTTTTAAGTAATACAATTTGTTATATACATCAATTTATTGTAAAATAGTTAGGAAAATATAAAGAATAGAGGCAAATGGAGGAGCAATTTAAAATGAGGTTGGAGAGATTGAAAAATGACAGCTTTTTAGATGTTTTAAGGATGATGGCACCGGGAACTTCTCTCCGAGAGGGCCTGGAAAACATATTAAAGGCAAAAACCGGTGCTTTGATTGTAATCGGGGACTCTCCAGAGGTAATAAAAATCGTTGATGGCGGATTTACTATAAATAAACCTTATACTTCATCACACCTTTATGAACTTGCAAAAATGGATGGAGCAATAGTAATCAGTAAGGACTTAAAGGTAATTTTGTATGCAAATGCACTCCTTATACCTGACGCTAGTATAGTAACAACTGAAACAGGAACCAGACATAAAACAGCAGAGAGATTTGCAAAACAGACAGGGGAGATAGTCTTATGTATTTCCCAAAGACGAAATGTTATTACCCTTTACAAAGATAACAGGAAATATATACTAAGAGATACTTCTACAATATTAACTCGTGCGAATCAGGCTTTGCAAACGCTGGAAAAGTATAAAAGTGTACTTGATTCAGCAATAAAGAATTTAAATGTACTGGAATTAGAAGACATAGTTACACTTAACGATGTGGCATATGTTATCCAGAGAACAGAAATGGTAATGAGAATTGTCGATGAGATTGACAGATATATTTGTGAATTGGGCAATGAAGGAAGACTTATCAGTATGCAGTTAGAGGAACTTCTTCAGAATGTAGAGAACAATGTATGGCTTGTTATTGAAGATTATCAAATAAGAAAAGACGGGCAAAATACAAATGACATAATAAAGCAACTTCGCAATTTGTCAAACGATGAACTTGTAGATCTTGCAAGTGTTGCAAAATTATTGGGATTCTCAGGAGCTGCCGTTTCACTGGATAGTACCGTTTCTCCAAGAGGATATAGGATGTTGAGTCGACTACCAAAACTTCCTGTAACCATAATGAAAAATATAATTGGTGAATTTCATAATCTGCAGGGAATAATTAAGGCAAGTATAGAAGATTTGGACAAAGTAGAAGGCATAGGCGAAGTACGAGCAAAATCCATTACAGAAGGCCTTTCAAGAATCAAAGAACAGGCTTTAATGGATAAAAGGTCAATATATTAGTCGATTTATCAAAGAAATAAAATAAAGGGATTAACATGATTATTAATCCCTTTTAATCATCTCAGATTATATTTACCTAGCATACGTATTCTGTCGTTTTCCTTCAGAATAATATCATAAAGATTTAAATCCAATGTGTTACAGATAGAAGCCAGATAAAACAGATTTCTTCCAATATCACGTTCTATGGCATCTCTGCAATTGTCACACAAAGTACCTTCCACATGCCCTTCCACAGAGTTTTTCATTTCATCAAGGCTGGTATCAGCAGGAATATCTTGTTTGTGGGCATTGATGGTTAAGCAGCCACATTGAGTAACAGATTTAATGATTGCTCTGTTTACTCTAGAATTTGAATCCTGATATTTTGTAATTAAGTCTAGAATACTCTTATTTCTTACAAGCAGTTCTTGTGCAGTGTATTGAAAATCATCTACAAGCATATCCTTCATGTGATTCACCTCAGTATCTAGATGTCTGATTTTATTATACTTTTACCTTTTAGTACTGTCAAACCCCAAAAAACAATATTTAACAGAAATAACCATAAATGTTAATAGATATGTTTGATTTTTGACATTGAATATTGTTTGTAGTATACTTAAATTATTAAGACAATTTTATATAAATTAATCCAAACGCACTCAACTATAGTATTAGTGCGTTTTAGTATTTTTGATTTATTTTAACTACAGCTTGACTGAATATAGATAATTTTTTTAGATTCACAAGAGCTTTTGGATATACAAATATTGGATAAATTTGCGTTACTTTTTATGGAGGAATGCTATGTATAACGTAGGAGATAAAATTGTATATCCCATGCATGGTGCGGGTGTTATCGAATCCATAGAGGAGAGAGAAATACTTGGAAAGAAATGCAGCTATTATATCATGAAAATACCTATTGGTGATTTAAAGGTTATGATACCTACCAACAACATTACTGATATAGGTATAAGAGGAGTAATAAGTGTTTCAGAAGCTGACGATGTCTTTAATTTTTTGAAGAATGGCCAGCATGAAATTCCATGCAATTGGAATAAACGCTATAGGGAAAATATGGTCAAGATTAAAAGTGGTGACATTTTTGAGGTAGCTGATGTTGTTCGAAGCCTTATGCAAAGAGAAAAGGAAAAAGGACTTTCTACAGGCGAGAGAAAAATGTTAAGCAGTGCCAAACAAATATTAATAAGTGAATTGGTTCTTGCAAAAGGCATTAATCAGCATGAAGTTGAGAATAAAATCCAAGAATACCTTTATGGCTGAAAAGCTTTTGAAGGAGAATGAATGTGCTAAACAGGATTATTAAAATATCTTTTTCTATTCTAGGAGCTATTACCGGATTTACTATTTTACATACAATTTTATCAATGAATATAAGAATTGGTGAAAACTTAAAGGTACCTTTGGTTATACTGTTTTCATCTGTTTTCTGTGCGCTTTTTTATTTTATGGCGGCTAAGATAATTGAAGTGCTTACGGGCTTTATTGATAAGATTGAAAAATGGATACAGAATGTAACAATGTCAGAATTGATTTTAGGGGCCGCAGGACTTATACTAGGACTCATTGTTGCAAACCTTGTAAGTATACCAATAATAAAAATTCAGATAATAGGGCTCCCATTTGCAGTTATTATAAATATACTGTTCGGACTTATGGGAGTTATTCTGTCTCAAAGAAAGAAAAATGAAAGTATAGCAGATATTTTTAAGGAACAGTCTTCCTCTCGTAATAAAAAACTAGTTGACACATGCACAATTATTGACGGGAGGATTCTTGATATATTTAATGCAGGATTTTTGGAGGGTGAAATTGTAATTCCGTCATATGTACTTGACGAATTAAGGCATATTGCTGACTCGGCAGATGGGCTAAGAAGGGCTAGAGGAAGAAGAGGACTGGATATACTTAATCTGCTTCAAAAGGAAGGCAATAATATTGTAAAGATAGACGAAACAGATTTCCCTGATATACAGGAAGTTGATGAAAAACTCCTTAAAACAGCCCAAAAGCTAAAATGTAAACTGGTAACCATAGATTATAACCTTACAAAAGTTGCAGCTCTAAAGGGAATACAGGTTCTCAATATAAACGACCTTGCCAATGCGGTTAAACCCGTTGCTCTACCTGGGGAGGAAATGAATATACTGGTCGTGAAGGAAGGAAAGGAAAATGGGCAAGGTGTAGGGTTTTTGGAGGATGGAACCATGATTGTAGTAGACGGAGGTAAAAATTACCTTGGTCAGACAATACCCGTAATGGTAACAAGCGTGCTTCAGACTTCCGCAGGCCGTATGGTTTTTGTAAAACCCAATATAAAAGATTAACTTTACATAATATATGGAGGTATTTCGATTTGAACTCAAATTATATATCTAATAAAGTAACTGCTATTATAACTGCGGCAGGAAAAGGTACAAGGATGAATTCCAGCATTAATAAGCAGTATTTAAAAATAGCCGGAATACCTGTACTTGCTAGAACAATAAGTGTATTTGAAAGTTGTTCTGAGGTTGATGATATAATACTTGTTGTTAATGAGTCTGATATAAATTTTTGCAGGCATGAAATAGTTGAAGAATTTAATTTTACAAAGGTGATTTCCCTTGTAAGCGGAGGCGCTGAACGGCAAAATTCGGTTTATAAGGGACTTTGTTCTATTAGGGATGAAAAAGGCATTGTATTGATTCATGATGGTGCAAGACCTTTTGTAACGAATAAAAATATTGTAGATTGTATAAACGCTGCAAGAGCGTTTGGTGCTTGCGGAATCGGGGTTCGGTCAAAGGATACTATTAAGATTTCGGATGAGAAGGGATTTGTGCAGTCAACCCCGGACAGAAACAACCTGTGGAGTATTCAAACACCTCAGGGATTTATGTATGACATTATAAAGAGTGCACATGATAAAGCTTTGCAAAATGGCTATATAGGAACGGATGATATGGTTCTGGTTGAAAAATTGGGCATACCCGTTAAAATTGTAGAAGGCAGCTATCAGAACATAAAAATTACTACTCCCGAGGATTTAATAATGGGAGAGTCAATAATATCTTGCCAAGAAAAGTAGGTTTTCAAAATTAAAACTTGACCTTTTCCGTGTATGTATTTCATAATGAATATATAAAATTCGGAGAGGATTTACAAATATGGGAAAATTAAGTAGTTTATTTAAAGTCATACCATTTATCAAAAAGCATAGATTTATTTTTGTTATAGGTATAATAGGCTTGCTTTTATGTTCTACTATATCGACACCTATTCCTTATTTCATAGGACATGTACTTGATAACACCGTTACTGGTTCAAAAAGCTATAAGGAACTCTATTATTATGTGTTAATTATAGCGCTACTGTATATTCTGCGGTATGTTATTTCTTTTGCTTCAAAATATTTATTTGCTAAGGTAAGTAATGAGGTTACTAATGAAATGCGACATTCTGTTATCAGTAAGGTTTTGGACTTACCAATGAGTTATTTGTCCAGTACTGAAAAGGGTTATGTTCAAAGCAGAATAGGAGAGTGCGGAAACGTTAGTGTTGTTTTTTCACCGTCAATTATTGGTATGTTTGTTAGCTTGATTGATGCAGTGGCTGCGGCAGTTGCCATGTTCTCACTGAATTATAAATTGGCCACGGTGGCTGTGATATTATCTCCAGCTTTTTATTTTGCTTCAAAGGCATCAGCAGGAGGATTTGTTAAAATAACAGAGCAAATGATGGAGTCCAATGCTGTACTAAATGGAGAATGTTTTGAAATTATAAATGGTATAGAAGACATTAAGCTACTTAATGGGAAAGAAAATCAGCTTAACAAATTTAAAAGCAAGCTTGATGATCTTGTTAAAAAGAGTATAAAACAAAGTAAGTCTATATTACTATTTGTGGAGAACATTACAGTTGCCAATAATTTTGGAACACTTTTAATATTACTGGTATCAGGAATTTTGATAATCAAAGGGCAATTTTCAGTAGGTTTGTATACTTCATTTTCCTTGTACATAGGCAGAGTTTTTGGTGCCAGTCAGGGGTTGGCCTCAACGGGAACAATGATAAAGCCAGCATGTCTGAGTATAGAAAGATTGTATGAACTGTTAGACATGAAGGGTGAAGATGATGGAAAAACAGAGAACATAGAAAGTGAAATTGATTCCATTAAGGTACAAAATGTATCTTTCAGATATAACAGCAATGCTAAAAACGTTATCAATTCATTAAGCTTTGAAATAAACAAAGGCGAAAAGGTCCTTTTACGTGGTGAAAACGGTTCAGGAAAATCAACACTCATAAAGCTTCTGACTGGGTTATATACGCCGGATGAAGGAAAGATACTATTTAATAATACCGATTTATCCACTATAAATAAGAAAAGCCTAAGGGCTAGAGTCGGTATTGTGTCCCAAAGTATTTTTCTATTCAAAGGGACTGTTCTGGATAATATACTATATGGTCAGAAGGAGAAGAATCGAGAGGATGTTGAGTTACTAATAAGTCAATTAAATCTGGAATCGTACATAAACAGACTTCCAAATGGCTTGGATTCAGAAATATCCCAGAATACAGCCGGAGTTTCGGGTGGGCAGGCTCAGGTAATTGCCTTTATACGGGCAATGCTTTTGAACAAGGACATTGTAATACTTGATGAGCCTATTTCAAATGTAGACGTTGAAACAAGGGACATCATAATGGATAATTTAAAAAATAATGAATTTAAAGGGATTCTCATTATAGTTTCCCACATAATGGACAATATGGAATTTATAAACAAAGTTATTGAAATTTAGACTAACAGTTTCTTTATATTGCAGTAACTATACAAAAGGCCTGTACACCTTTACCCTGACCAAATGCTGTTAGCCCTTCTCCAGTTGTAGCTGTTATGCCAACACAATTTTCCGGAATACTTAAAAGCTCGGATATTGACTTCCGCATTTCAGGAATTTTGGGTGATATTTTGGGGTAGGAACATTCTATTGAAATAGATACATGTACAATCTTAACATCAACCAAATATTTTAAGGCCTCTTTTAAATATTCGGAGCTGTCTGTAATTCCTCTTTCAAGGCACATTTCATCGCTGACTTTTCCAAGTATATTAACGCAAGTTACACCGGATATTGCGTTGGTAAGTGCATGGAGAACTACATCTGCATCGCTGTTTCCATCTAATGGTGTTACATCATCAAAAACCACGCCGCCTAGTATAAACTTTTTAGTGTTGTTTTGAAAATCAAATTTGTGGCTATCCTGGCCTATTCCAACTTTCATGGCATTCTCCAATTTTTTAATTAATGTACAAGCACATTATATTATATCTATTATGGCCTGTGCAAGTGTATTGACATACCATGGTAAATATATTATATAATAGTAGTTAGAACTTTTTCGGCTTATCTGCCTAGCTTGTTAAATATGTAGGCAGGCAGATTACTGATTAATAAATATAAATTAAGTGTTCGAATACAGTACTGGAGGTAACGATGGCTAAGGATAAAAAACTTGTAGAAGAAATAACTTCTATGAATGATGATTTCGCTCAGTGGTATACCGATGTTATAAAGAAGGCTGAACTTGTAGATTACTCAAGTGTTAGAGGCTGTATGGTTATCAAGCCTTATGGCTATGCAATATGGGAAAATCTTCAGAAGGCATTGGATACACGATTTAAGGCTACAGGACATGAAAATGTGTATATGCCTATGTTCATACCTGAGAGCTTACTATTAAAGGAAAAGGAGCATGTTGAAGGATTTGCACCAGAAGTTGCATGGGTAACTCACGGAGGAGATGAAAAACTCACAGAAAGGCTTTGCGTAAGACCTACATCAGAAACCTTGTTTTGCGAGCATTATTCAAATTCTATCCAATCCTATAGGGATTTGCCAAAGCTCTACAATCAATGGTGTTCTGTAGTAAGATGGGAAAAGACTACAAGGCCGTTTTTGAGAACACTAGAATTTCTGTGGCAGGAAGGGCATACTGCACATGCTACAGCTGAGGAAGCTCAAGAAGAGACCATAAAAATGCTTAACGTATATGCTGATGTTTTGGAAAATGTACTTGCAATACCTGTTATAAAAGGAAGAAAGACCGACAAAGAAAAGTTTGCAGGAGCTCAGGCTACCTACACTATTGAGAGTCTTATGCATGACGGTAAGGCTTTACAGTCAGGTACATCCCACAATTTTGGAGATGGCTTTGCAAGGGCTTTTGATATTCAATATACAGACAAGAACAATCAACTCCAATATGTACATCAGACATCATGGGGTGTGACTACTCGTCTTATAGGTGCTATCATAATGGTACACGGGGATGACAGTGGTTTGGTTCTTCCTCCGGCAGTAGCACCTACACAGGTGATTATAATACCTGTTTCTCAGCATAAGGAAGGTGTTTTGGAGAAAGCAAATGAATTAAAGGACAAGCTTTCCGCTAAGTTCAGAGTAAAAATGGACGACAGTGACAAAATGCCCGGATGGAAATTCAGTGAATATGAGATGAAAGGTGTTCCACTGCGTCTTGAAATAGGACCAAAAGATATTGAAAAGAATCAGGCTGTGCTGGTAAGAAGAGATAACAGAGAAAAGATATTTATTTCTTTAGACAATTTGGAAGAAGCAGTTGAAAACACTCTCACAGATATACAGAAGTCACTTTTTGAAAAGGCCAGAGAGCTAAGGGATAAAAAGACTTATACTGCTACAACTATTGATGAGTTTGAGCAAATTATAAATGCTACACCTGGTTTTGTAAAAGGCATGTGGTGTGGTGACAGAGAGTGTGAAGATTTGGTTAAGGAAAAGACTGGTGCAACTGCAAGATGTATGCCTTTTGAGCAGGAGCAGCTGTCAGACAAGTGTATGTGCTGCGGAAAACCGGCAAAATCAATGGTATACTGGGGCAAAGCATATTAATAAATAATATAAAATACAAAACAGGCAGAACATCATATTATTATGGTGTCTGTCTGTTTTTTTGTTATTTTAATAATATTTCTCAAGATTGTAAATAATTACGGAAAACATGTCAATACTATCAACATAAGGGTATTTATCCAAATATAGTTAGTTAAAAAGCAGGAGGGGTTACAGTGAAAACAAGGAAAAAAACAGCGATAGTATTGAGTATTATGGTTTCGGCATTTACTTTTTTACCTGTAAGCACATTACAGTACAAGGTAGATGCATCACAATCTTATCAACAGGTAGCGTCAACATCCGGAACAGTTACGGCTCAGGATGTGAATTTACGTACAGGGCCGAATACCAAGTTTGACAGTCTGGCCAAACTGAAAAAAGGGCAAAAGTTAACTGTTATGGGAAAACTTGGGGAGTGGTATGCGGTTTATGACAGCACTAATGGGAATATTGGTGCAGTATCATCCCGATATTTAAAAATTACTGAGCCCAAAACAACAACAGCAAAAACAAATCAGGTCAAGACAGCCAAAAATACTGTTAATACCACTGCACAGAAGACTGTTGCAGCTAAGGTTATAGATGCTTCACCAGATGAAAAGGCCATGTTGGATTTGGTTAATAAGGCCAGAAAAGAGAAAGGATTGAATCCTTTGGCTTTTGATGAAGAACTTTTAAAGTTAGCCAGAATGAAGGCAACTGATATGAAAAACAACAATTACTTCAGCCATACATCTTCATACTACGGAACTCCATTTGATATGATGAAAAAGTACGGTGTAAAGTTCAGTATTGCAGGGGAGAACCTTGCAGGAAATCAATCAATGGAAAAGGCTTTGGCAGCATGGCTGAAGGAAAGCGGAAACAATATATACAATAAAGAATTTACTCACACGGGTATTGGTGTAGTGGAAAGTCCCACATACGGAAAGCTGTTTGTGGAGATGTTTATGAAGAAGTAAAAGCAAAAAACCGGGGAGTGTCGCAAAACTTATTTTTATCTTATGATGAGCCGCTAGAAACACTTGCAAATATCTTGGAAGCAATCATTGATACAATTTTATACGGGAGTACAGGTATTAAAATAAAAAACTTTCTGTTTTGCAACACTCCCTTTTTTTGCTCACAGCCTTTTATTCTGATTACCGACTACCTGCTTTAGACTGAATGGCGGGTCAATGGTAATGGTTTTCTTATTCAGATAATTTAAGTGTTTTGCAGAACTTTGAAAGTCAAAAGTAAGCCTGCTAGCACAAAGAAGCTGATGTTTGGCGTTATATTTCTTGTTTTCGGCGTTTTTGCCATATTTACCGTCTCCGATTATAGGATGACCATAGTAGGCAAGATGAGCTCTTATTTGATGGGTTCTGCCTGTAACCAGCTCTACCTCAAGCAAACTGAGGGAATTAAAAGAATCAATAACACGGTATCTGGTTATTATCTGAAGAGAATTTTTGGTTTTCTCAGAGGTTATAAATACCCTGCTGAGTTTTTCGTTTTTGTCAAGATAATCAACTAATTCGGCCTTCTTTTTTTCCATTATACCTGATACAATGCAGTTGTAGTATTTCTGTATTTCTCTTTCTTTTATTTTATCTAGCATAACTTCAAGGGTGTGATTATTTTTTGCAATAATCACAAGACCGCTGGTATTTCTGTCAAGTCTGTGGCATAAGGCCAGATTGGGACCATATATGCTTTTGAGCTTATCAATCAAAGTTGCTTCTTTTTGATTTTTATCGGGATGAACAGGAATACCAGCCTCCTTGTTTACAATCAAAAGATTCTCATCATCATAAACTACTGAAAAACCCTCGTCGTTGCGGCCAAACAGATAATCATCAATAATATAGACATCTATCTTATCTCCGCAGCTGACTATATAATCCTCTTTTATTCGTATTCCATTTACTTTTATATCCTTTTTTCGAAGTGCTTTGTATAGCATACCAGAGGCAAGATTGGGGAAAAAATCACGTACTACACGGTCAATCTTTTTACCTTCATGGTTTTCTTCTGCTGTAATTGATCTCATATTAACAGTTTGTAATAATCCTTTCTACAATATTGTGAAATCTGACACAATGTTCTTTGGCTGTAATTGCAGAACTGCCTTCAGAAATTATTTTAAAAGCCGGAGTATCGGCATCAGGTATTATAAGCACCCAGCCGTCTTCTAGGTATATCTTTATTCCATCTAGAAGTTCAGCTTTTTTGTCTTTATTATCATTTATTATTCTTCGCATTACCGTACCTTTTAACTCCCAGGGACAGTAAACGCTTTTTCTGTCTATGTAGATTTTGGGGATTTCTAAAAGCAGTTGGTTTAAGGTTATCCCCGACACACACATGTATTCAATTATTTTAACAAGGCCTGCTATGGCATCAAAGTTAAGTATAAGCTGGTCAGAGCCCGCTGAGTTGCTCCTTTCACTTAAAATCTCATTCATAACAGCTTGTAGAGAATTTTTAGTTCTTTTCACAACGCAACGATATCTTGAAGCAAGCCTTTCTATTACATTAGAACTTGTAATAGGTACATAGAAGGTTGTTCCCGGTGACCTTTTAAAAATAATAAGAGAGATAAAAGCCTCAAACAAATCATCTTTTACAACAATTCCTTCTCGACTTATTAGAGAAAGATTTTCACCGTTACTGTCAATTATAGCACCAAATTCGCAATTAGTTTCAACTAATACTGAAGTTACTGAGGATATATCAGAGTAGTTTTCATAACAAATAGTCTGGCAGCCCATGTTTGTAAGCATAGGGCCTACAATCGATAAAACAAATTCAGATTTGGAAAATATACATATTCTGAGACTATGCTGCTTTATAGCATGTATATTTGTACTTTCAGTTAGGTTTTTAACATAAAAACTACTGAAATCAGTAATGTTATTTAATCTGCTGATTTGCTGGGATGAGCATCTTTTAAAATCTTCACGGAAGAAAGAATTTTCTATTTTGCGCTCAGAGAACTTACCAATTGAAGTTCCTCTTGAATCCATAAAATCCACTCTTATTAAGTTGGGATTATCCATATCTGTCTTTATATGGATTCCGCCCTCTGTTTTTAGATAGCTTATGGCATATCTTGATATTGGAGTAAGAAGGCTGCTCATATTGAAAACTTCAATACCCACAGAGAGTATTCCGGAAATAAAAGCATGCTTAAACATCCGGGCTGAATTTGAATTAGTAGAGCTGACTACAACTTTAGAGCCTGTTTTAAGGTGAGAGCCATATGCAGCGCCAAGTCTTGTAGCGTATTCAGGGGAAATATCTACATTTATAATACCTGATATACCATTTTCTCCAAAAATCTTACTATTGCGTTTTGAACCCCAAATCAAATTTCTATCAACTATGGCAAGGGGTTCTACAACTTTTTCCGGCCAAAGCCGTATATTTGGCTTTATTATAGACCTTTCATTTATTTTGCAACCTGCGCCTATTACCGAATTTTCGAATACTGAGACATAATTCTTAAGATTAACATGATTACACAGTATCGCTCCTCTGAGTTCACTTCCATTTTCAACATAGCAGTTGTCCCATAAAATACTTCTTACCACAGATACATTGTTTTTGACTATTGTATTATTTCCGATTACAGTATGGCTTCCGATAACTGAACCACTGCCGATTTTACAATTGGAGCCTATTACACACGGTGGTATAATCCGGGCACTTTTATCAATAATCGTACCGGGACCTATCCATACGTCCTCATTAAATTGGTCACCAATATTTATTTTTAGTTTTCCATTGAGAATATCACAATGGGAGTTTATATAAGAATGTGTATCGCCTATGTCGCACCAGTAGTCATTGGTGACATAGCCAAAGATTTTTTTGGATGAGGATAAGAGAGCAGGAAATACATCCTGACTGAAATCCATATTTTTACCCGGTTCAATGTAGCTAAGAATTTCCGGCTCCAGTATATATATACCGGTGTTAACCATATCGCTGAAAATCTCACCCCAACTGGGCTTCTCAACAAATCCCTTTACAGAGCCATCTTCATCCGTTAAAACAACTCCATATTCCAGAGGGACATCAACCTTTGCAAGTACAAGTGTCGCAATGGACTTTTTGGATTGGTGATATTTCAGAGCTTTATGAATATCCAAATCAGTAAGAGAATCACCGCTTATTACAATAAAGGTCTCATCTAAAAAGTCTTTGGCATTTTTTATACCGCCTGCAGTACCTAAAGGAGATTCTTCAAGAAAGTAATATATATTTACTCCATAAGAATGTCCGTTGCCAAAGTAGTCTTTGATTATTTGAGGATGATACAACAGAGTCATACCAATATCTGTAATACCATAACTTTTTAGTAAACCAATAGTATGTTCCAATACAGGCTTGTTCATGATAGGAACCATCGGTTTTGGTAAATCACAAGTAAGGGGTCGGAGTCTAGAGCCTTCGCCGCCTGCCATAATAATAGCTTTCACACTATCACCCCGCATTCCTAGTATTTGACTCTACTGGTTAAGTTTTCCTAATATATAATATTCATCTTTTGGTGTAATAATCCTTTAATATTTTAATATCTTCAACTCCAAAACTTTCTTCTAAGATTGAAACTGCATTTTCTTTATTATGGGGTTCCACTTCAGCTACCACTTTTACAACAGTTGACGGGAAAGCTCCGGGAAATTTTTTAATTAACTGTTTCTGGCTTATACCTATGTGAAGTCCAAATTCAGTAGTAGTCAAGTATGCTTTTCGTATTCCCTTATCCTTCAAACTGCCTAGAGCGTTTTTTGCATCTGATAAATTTGTATAGAGAAAAACAAGTTCTTCCTGCATAATTTGCCAACCTCCTTGATTTAGTTACAAGTAGTATTTGTAACATTGCAAGGAATTAAGCCGGTTTTTTCTGCTAATCTTTGAAAGTAAACATCTTATTGAGCAAAAAGCTTACAAGAGTATAAAAAACCATTCCTATAAGCTGAGAAATATTTTTTTCAATGTGAATTTGTTCCACAAGAAGAATAACAAATCCTAGCTGTACTGCATAGCATCCTACAAACACCAGTGCAAACCGTATGAACTGATTTAATGTGGATTTTTGATTACCTTTGAATGTCCATAATTTATTTAAAATAAAACTGTTTATAAATCCGCATATATAGCCTGCACCGTTTGCAAGCTTGTAAGAAACACCAAAAGCATTCTGAAGAACAAAAAGTACTATTACAGTGATAAGTGTATTAGTTATACCTACAAGTCCATATTTTATCATCTGACCTATAATGTTGCCGAATTTGTCTTTTAGGATACCCAAAGAGTTCATTATATTCATCACCTTTTTTAAACATATTTGCGTAGTATATAAGTATATATAATACTGTGAGAAGACCTCTAACTGTCTTATAATTTTACCATAAAAATTGCCTGAAAAGCCAGGATGGTGAAAACTGCACGAATATAATTTGATTGGAGATAGGATATGTCTAAATTCATGAAAAAAATTTCACTTCTTGACACAAGAAAAAATAGAATTCCTTTTAGAAAAAATCATGTTCTGCATGCTATGATAGCTGTTTATGTCATAGTTTTTGTTATTCTATCAATAAAACCTGTTGATAACTTTGTATGGTGGTATGAAAGTATTATACCCATTATTGTATTGACAGCACTTGTGTTTTTATATACAAAAAACAGGCTTACAAATACTGCGTATTTCTGCGTTCTGGTGGTATTGGTTTTACATGCGGTAGGGGCTCATTATACATATGCTGCTTGTCCTATAGGAGCTTGGGTTAGCAGATTCTTTGGTATGCAAAGGAACCATTTTGACAGAATGGTTAGTTTTGTATTCGGTTTACTTATTTCAATACCAGTTTTGGAAAGCATATATTACAGGCTGCGAATCAGATATATAGGTTCGTGTATGCTTTCTGTGATAATTATTCTTGCTGCAGCGTCAATGTATGAGATTTTCCAAATGTTTTCAGCAATGTTTTTAAGTGATGGACGTATAGAAGTTTTTTTGGGCTATCAAGGGGACTTATGGGATTCCCAGAAAGATATGATGTTGGCAGTTCTGGGCTCATTAATTTCAATGAGTACTTGCATAATATTAAGGATTAATAAGAATCATAAAATATATATGGTAAAATGCCGAAATAATTAGTCTATATGGAGAAACAAATGATATTCAGACTGGGATTTGTAGCAATGACACTAGAGCTTGAAAACTGTTCACCATCAGGAACTGTAACATATACTGTATACAATAAGATTAAGGATGAAGCCGGGAAACGTGCAAAATTGGATAGGGTAGCCAAAAGTAATATTAACAATACCTTAAGGATTCTCAAAAACAGTCTTGCTTTAAATATAAAAGTATATAGATTGACTTCAAAACTAATTCCTTTAGCTACTCACGGTGATTTGAAGGACTGGGATTATGTATCCGACTTTCATGAGGAATTTCAACGCCTTGGTGAATATATTATAAAAAACAATTTCAGGGTAAGCGCTCATCCTGACCATTTTACAATACTCAACCCAATAAAACCCGAAATTTTAGAATCTTCAATTCGTGACCTTGATTACCATGTGAAGCTTTTTGAAGCTATGGGCTTGTATGACTATAAATACAAGTTAGTTTTACATGTGGGTGGATTGTACGGAGATAAAGAAAGCGCTATTGACAGATTTAAGGAAAACTTTTTAAAGTTGCCCCACAGGATTTCAAAAAGAATAATACTTGAAAATGACGATAAATGTTTTACAGCAGCAGATGTTTTAGGTATTTGCGAAGATTTGAAAATTCCTATGGTTTTGGATGTTCATCATCACAGGTGTGTTAACAACGGAGAGGAATTAGGAGATTTACTTGAAAGAATATTTAACACATGGAATTTTGAACCGGACCCGCCCAAAGTCCATTTTTCCAGTCCAAAAAGTGAAAAAGAATTCCGTAGCCATGCGGATTATGTTGACTTAGCTGAGTTTATGGAATTCCTTCATATATCAAAAAAGATAGATAGAGATACTGATATAATGTTGGAAGCAAAAATGAAGGACAGGGCATTGCAAAGGCTTTCTGCAGAACTTTTGGAGATGCCGGAAATCGAAAGATTAGACAAAGCAACCTTTCGAATGTAGAAAACATTTCTTTTTAAAAAGTTGGTTTATAATTTTCATATTATTTGTATAAAATAATTCCGATGGCTTGGGAAAAAGTCGTTAATACTAAAGTTGAAATAACTTAAAAGGGGTGCTGTATATGGCTAAAGGTAAACCAAAAAGCAGTGATAATGAAAAACTTACATTTGAAAATGACCAGCTTGGAGAAAACAAGAATAATAGAGAAGTAGGACGTCAGTCATGTGACTGCAATAAAAAAAATAAGTAATCGAAGGTATCACGAAATAAGAATCGGCTAAAAAGTCGGTTCTTATTTTGTTTACGTAATGGTTTCTTTTCTTGAAGGGGAAATTAATATATAATATCTATAATTGTTAAAAAGGATAAACTTACCTATATTTTGTATAACAGCGGAGGCATATATATGACAGATGTAGTGGGACAGTTAACCAGGGAATTCAATTTGAAGCCTTTTCAGGTGCAAAATACCGTTAAGCTCATTGATGAGGGAAATACAATACCATTTATAGCACGTTACAGAAAGGAAGCTACAGGGGAACTTAATGACCAGATTTTAAGAGAACTTTATGAGCGCTTGGTTTATTTAAGAAATCTTGATGAACGCCGGGAAGATGTAAAAAGGCTTATAGATGAGCAGGGTAAACTTACTGAAGAAATAATTAAATCCTTGGATAAAGCAGTTACGTTACAGGAAATAGAAGATATTTACAGGCCTTACAAAGTAAAAAGAAAAACACGGGCCTCTGTGGCTAGGGAAAAAGGACTTGAACCTCTTGCCACTATTATATATTCACAGCTCCCATCTAAAACTCCTTTAGAGGAAATTGCTTCAAGATATATTGACACTGACAAAGGGGTAAACAGCGCCCATGAAGCTATTGCAGGGGCGTTGGATATAATAGCCGAAGAAATTTCCGACAATGCTGAGTTCAGAAAAGCTTTAAGAGAAATAATATTTAAAAATGGGCTTGTAGTGTCTTCAGGTAAAAAGGAAGAAGACTCTGTATACAGAATGTACTATGATTTTAAAGAACCTGTTTCAAAGATAGCTAGACATCGTGTACTTGCTTTGAACAGAGGAGAGAAAGAAGATTTCCTCAATGTTCGAATTGAAGTCAATGAGGATTTGTGCCTTAATTTTTTAAAAGCAGATACTATTAAAAAAACAAACCCTGAAATGTCTAAATATGTAGAATCAGCTGTGGAGGATTCTTTTAAAAGACTTATTTTTCCATCACTGGAGAGGGACATACGCAATCAGCTTACAGAGTTAGCTGAGGACCAGGCTATAAAAGTGTTCTCTGAAAATCTCAGAAATCTTTTGCTGCAGCCTCCTGTCAAAGACCGGGTGGTGCTTGGGCTTGACCCGGCATATCGGACAGGCTGCAAGCTGGCAGTGGTGGATGAAACGGGTAAGGTTTTAGAAACTACCGTTATTTATCCTACTCCTCCCCAGAACAAAATAGAGGAAGCAAAAAAGAAAGTAAAAGAGCTTATTGAAAAGCATAAGGTTGACATAATTTCAATTGGAAATGGTACAGCCTCTAAGGAGTCTGAGATATTTGTAGCCGACTTGCTGAAGGAAATAGACAGAAAGGTTTACTACATGGTGGTAAGCGAGGCTGGTGCATCGGTATATTCTGCTTCAAAGCTTGGTGCTGAGGAATTTCCTGATTTTGACGTTGCCCTTCGAAGTGCAGTTTCAATAGCAAGAAGGCTTCAGGATCCTTTGGCAGAGTTGGTAAAGATAGACCCAAAAGCTATCGGAGTAGGGCAGTACCAGCATGATATGAATCAAAAAAGGCTTGATGAATCTCTAGGTGGGGTAGTTGAGGATTGTGTAAACAATGTAGGGGTTGATTTGAATACAGCTTCTGCACCCTTGCTTTCATATGTTTCGGGAATAAGCACTGCAATTGCAAAGAATGTTGTTGAGTATAGAGAAGAAAATGGCAAATTTAAGGCAAGAAATGAATTGAAGAAAGTAAAGAAGCTGGGAAATAAAACCTTTGAGCAGTGCGCAGGTTTTTTAAGAATAACTGATGGAGAAAATATTCTGGACAATACATCAGTTCACCCGGAATCTTATAAGGCGGCAAAGCTTCTTTTGGAAACCATGGGGTATTCTCTAGAGGATGTAAAAGACAAAAAACTGACAGGCCTTGACGCTAAGGTTGCCCAGGCAGGAATATCACAGGTTGCAGAAAAGTTAGGTATCGGGGTACCAACCTTAAAGGATATAATAAATGAATTGCTGAAGCCGGGAAGAGACCCAAGAGATGAACTTCCAAAACCAATGCTTCACTCTGACGTACTTAATATGGAGGATTTGAAAGCGGGAATGATATTAACGGGCACTGTGAGAAATGTTGCTGATTTCGGTGCTTTTGTAGATATAGGTGTTCATCAGGACGGACTTGTCCACATATCCCAACTGGCGGATAAATTCGTAAAGAACCCTATGGATGTAGTAGCTGTGGGGGATATAGTAAAGGTAAAGGTTTTAGAGGTGGACGTTGAAAGAAAGAGAATATCACTGACCATGAAAGAAATAAACTAAAACTATTTATTTGTGGGTTATTGTGGTATTATTATATTAAGTTTTTTATAAATAAATGATGGGAAGAAGAAGCATATGGAAATAGTTAATAAAGCGGTACATTTGATTGCCAAGAGACCATCAGTATTGTTTCTTACGGCACTTCTTAGTACTGTTGTATGTGTTTTTGAATATCTTTTTATGACCCTATTTTATGGGTTGACAATGTTTAAAACAGGTAGTCCTTTTGATGACTACGTAAATATAATTCAATTTGTTATAAATACAGTTATCGTACCGGAGACAGCAGTGAAAATCATATTGGTACTGGTAATTGCAGTTGTTGCAGTGTCTTTTATTCTTGGGTTAATATTCTCAGGGTGTTTCAATATACTTTATAATGCTGTTGAAGGAAGAGATAAAAAGTCAGGAAGTGAATTTGTTCAGGGAGTAAGGAAATACTTTCTAAGGATGATTTCACTGAATTTGTGGACTATTTGTTCATCGGTTATATTTATAATATATGTCTTGATAGCGGTTATTCCTGCAGCAATTGTATTAGACAATTCTATGGGAGGAACTATGAATCCGCTGGCGGGGATTTTTCTTTCAATCATAACTGCGGTGGTACTGTTTTTCAGCTTTACTTTTTTTAGACAGTATATTGTATTTTGGTATCCATCGGCTATGATTCATGATAAAAATCATTTTAAAATGGCAAAAAAAATATCAGACAGAAACTTCTGGTCCCTACTGTCAAAGTTTGTAGCCTTTGATATTACATTGATTTTGTTCGACATTCTATACATAATTGCAAATTTTACATTAGCTAATACGCAGATAGTATCAGGGACTATAAATACTATACTGATTATTGTAAATATTGTATTTAAAACAATAGTTTTTGCAATTTTGATTTGCTTTGTGTTTTCATCCTTCAAAAAATGCAGTGATGATTATAAACACAAAAAAGCAATCCGTTAGAATATATCCAATAACAGATACAAGAGAATGATAAGCAGAAGTTCATCTTCTGCTTTATCTGTATATAGCAGTACAATAAGACCTATAAGCAGCAGGTCATCCAAATATATATCATAATCAAAAACTGTAAACAGTGGTCTTCCTGACCGCTCTGTTTTGTCTCCGGTTCCTAGAAGCGATGAAAGGAACCCCAATGGTTTTTGGGGCTTTTTTTCACGGCTGCTGGAATTCGCTAGAGGCATTGACTCTTTTGCCTCAATATTCACCGGTTGTTCTTCTATTACGGATATATTTGCATCAATTTGTTCATGCTCGTTGTTTGGATGAGCAGAGTGATTTTTATTATATCTGCGGGATTTTGGAGGACGCTTTCTGTAAACCATACTATCCACTCCTAAAAACCTTTGGTAATGACCAGAGAGTAAATTGTTTTGCTTAAACAGAACGTCCCTCCGATTCATCCAACATCTTAGTTAAACTGCTGATTTTAATAATTTTCATACACTTCTGAAGTTTTTTTTGTCTATTGTCATTAAGGTATGGCTTTATTGCATTAAGCAGATTAACTCTAGGATCATTGTTCGTGTTAAGCATATTCATAGCCTTTTTCATTTTTCTGGCCATATCAGTTAGGTCATCAGTATCAGCTCTGGAAGAATCTTCAGAGGGTTTTTCCTTTTCTGAAGAGTTGTCATCTGATGAGTTTTCATCCTTTGAATGATTTGATGACATGAACATATTCAAAAGCCCTTTTACATTGTCAGGGATACCGCTATTTGAATCCTGCCCCAGCATTTCAGCTATCTGTTTTATTTTATCTCCCATGTCGTCACTCATCAAAATACCTCCAAGCAATTGATTATATGTACAAAACTAGGAATTTAGAAAATCGTTTACCTTTTTCATTATTGCATCGCTATCTTTGCCAAGAATTTTTTGAAGCTTATCAAGATCTTTTTGGGTAACTTTCTTCTTAATCTCATCTTTATCTATTTTTATGTTTTTGAGCTTCTCTTCGTCAAATTCATTTATTTTTTCCATTAGTTCATCCCTATCAATAGATGAGAGTTTTTTTTCAAGATCCTTCGGACTGTCTTTCTTCAACATATCTATAGCTTTATTTACTTTTGCTTGGATCATTTTATCCTGCATCATTTCCTGGATTTTTTTACTTAAGGAATCTCCCATAAAAAATACCTCCTATAAGCTGTTTTAACAGTATCATTACAGTTTATGCTATATGGTTGGACTAATATGTTGGATAATAACCCTTAATCTGAAATAGAAGCTTGGATATGTAACCCAAGCTTCTATTCAAACTACTCTTTACAGCTTTGACAAAATTAATCACAGCAATCTCCACTATTGCAAAGGAAGAGTACAAGCAGGATAACAGCCAGACATACCAACCATTCGCAATCACCATTGAAGAAGTCTGATCCGCCGAAAAATCCATCGTTACCGCAGCAGCAGAAGATAATTATTAATAATATTATTATCCACCACCAGTCAAAGCCATTAGAACCACCAAAACATCCCATGATTTTACCTCCAAATAAAAGATTTAAGATATTGCATATTATGAATTTGCTTTAAAAGGTGTTACACATGAAATAAATAATTTTTATAAAAAAATTGCTTGATTAATTGATAAAATTCTATACATTCTGGTATATTAAATCATGTAAAAACCTGTTTCGTGGAGGAAAAGATATGGTTGATGTAATTATAATAGGCAAGGGTCCTGCAGGTATTTCTGCTGCACTTTATACAGTACGCGCAGGGCTGAGAACATTGGTCATAGGATTGGAAAACAGTGCACTTTATAAAACTGACAGAGTTGAAAATTATTATGGCTTTGCTGAGCCCATATCTGGAAAGTATCTACTGGAACAGGGAGAAAAGCAGGCAAGACGCCTTGGGGTAAAGTTTGTCCAGAGTGAAGTAATTGCTATAGAAAAAGCAGAGTATTTTGAGGTATATACAGCCGAAGAAAATTACTCTGCTAAAGCAGTACTCATGGCAACAGGACAGCAGACAAAAAAGGTTAACATAGATGGTCTTGAAGAATTTGAAGGCAGAGGAGTAAGTTATTGCACCACATGTGACGGATTTTTTTACAGAGGACTGAAAGTGGGTCTTGTAGGCTTTAAGGATTATGCAATACACGAGGCTATGGAACTTGAGCCATTAACAAAAAATATAACTATTTATACAAATGGTAATGAACTTGAGCTTACTGAAAAATATAAAGCTCATGCATCAAGATTTCCCATAAATAATCAGAAGATAAAAAAAGTAATTGGTAATGAGGTTATTGAAGGCATAGCCTTTGAAGACGGTGCAATTGAAAATCTTGATGGCTTGTTTGTAGCATTTGAATCGGCATCGAGTGTTGATTTTGCCAGAAAACTGGGGGTAATAACAAAAAATAATTCCATTGTGGTTGATGAAAATCAAAGCACAAACCTAAGGGGCCTTTTTGCGGCAGGGGATTGTACCGGGGGCTTCAAGCAAATTGCAACTGCAGTTGGACAGGGTGCCATGGCAGGGAGAAGGATTATTGAATTTATAAGAAATAATTCGTAAAAATATGATAATTTTTCTGAACAATGTTGGAAATACGCATGTTTTGGGCAGTATAGCTTGGTGCATGTTGTTGCCTTGTTTTAGTACATATTGAAAATATTTACAATTAGTGATAAAATATGACCACGCCTTACCTTAAAAGTAAAATAGTATTACTTGAATAGGAGATATAATATGTTTGTCATATTCATTTTATTGTGGATAATTTCTATTCTGTTAATTTATGCAAACCCTAAAGAATACTGGGCGTGGTGTGCAAGTCTCTGCCTACTGTTTAACGGTTTTGGCGAACTAGCGGCGGTCATAGGTCAAGACTTTATTCCATTTATACAAGGTTATGGCAATGAAAAACTGGTTTGGGTCGGCCGAATACTTAAGGCTATAGCCGACATTTTCCATCATTACTTTGCTACATATCTATTTTTAGTTTTTGTTCTTTTATTTACAAATTTTCTTAATATTCAAATGAAATTAGCGGTTAAAAAAGCTATTGTTGGTATACTGTTACTTCCAAGTATTATCATGCTTTTTGCTTACCCTATTATTCCCGATTTTAAACCCAATTACAGTGTTCTGTCTTGTTGGGTATCTGTCTATACTATTCTGGCCAATATAATTCTTATATTAAGTGTAATTAAGGAAAGAGATGACTATACAAAAACTCAGAAAATTCACACAACATTATTAGCACTTCCATCTACAATATGTATTCTCTGGACAAGTTATATATCAGTGGCCCTGGGTTATAGAAAAATATGGCCAATTAATGTTTGGGTAATAGTGTGTGAATTTATTTTATTTTTGGTATTATGCATAAAATACGGAATATTAGGAGTAAAGGTTAAAATAGAAAGAATAAATATTGATAATAATATAGATTCAGCAATAGGCGGGATGCGTATTGTATCACATGCAATAAAAAATGAAGTTTCGACTATTAGTCTCTGTGTAGAGACCATAATGTGTGTTGAAGAAACAAGCCCTGGAATGGAAAATAAATTATCTATTATAAAAAATTCCTGCAAAAATCTTTTGGAATTCACAAAAAAGCTTAATGAATTAAAGCTTTATAAGATGAATCTTAAACCATGTCTCTTAAGCGAAATTATATCCAAAGTAATAAATCAGGTTGCACCTTCCATATGCGAAAAGAATATACAGATTATTAATGCTAGCAAAATAGATGTTACAATGCTTATTGATCCTGTTCACGTGTCGGAAGTATTAAAAAATCTTATTATAAATGCCATTGATGCTATTCGTGAGGAGGGTATTATACAAGTAAATACAGAGTATATAAATAACAAAAAAGTATGTATAACAGTTTCTGACAATGGAATAGGTATTCCAAAAGATTACATAAATAAAGTTATGACTCCATTTTTTTCTACCAAAAAAGGAAAAAATAATTATGGATTGGGATTAAGTTATTGTTTTAAAGTTATGAAATCACATAATGGAAGCCTTCAAATAAAGAGCAAGGAAAATCAGGGGACTGATATATGCATGATATTTCCTGTTAATAAGGTTGTGCATGTTTATAGTAAATCATTACCTCAGACAAAAAATTATAATATATAATAAATGTGTATCTCACATCAAAAAATATTGACAAGGTTAGAATACTTCCACATGCTTGGGCATAAAAATAAATGTGTAAAGGGATGAATATTCATAAATACAACTTTTAACATTTTAATGTGAGGTGCATAAAAAAATGCGAAAACTTATATGTCTATTTATGGTATTTGGAATTGTTCTTACAATGCTTGCAGGCTGTGGAGCTAAAAGTGAAGAGGCTGATGGTGATGAACTTACCCCGGTAAGCAGTCTTACAATGGGGCAGGATGAAGCTAATGGCTTAAAGGATAAAACTCCGGTTCAGTTATACTTTATCAATGAACAGGGTACAAAACTTGCTGCAGAAACAAGGTATATTCAAAATACGGATGTAGGTAAGGGTAATGAGCATCTGGCAACGGTTGTTTTAAAGGAACTAATAAGCGGTCCTGCAAAAGGCAGTCTCTTAAAAGCTTCTGTCCCTAAAGAAACAAAAGTAATTACAGATGTAAAGATAAAGGACGGTATAGCAACTGTGGATCTTTCAAAGGACTTTATTGAAAAGCATCCCGGCGGCAAAAAGAATGAACAGCTTACTCTTTACTCAATTGTAAATACACTTACCGAAATAAAGGATATAACATCTGTACAATTCAGAATAAACGGAAAAGTAACTAAAGAATTCAAGGGTAGCTATCAAATTGACATAGCTTATTCGAGAGATACCCACCTTATAAGTAACGAGCCAGGAAAAGACAGTTCAATAAAAACAACGACAGAAGATAATGAAAATACACGGGACAAAACAGCACAGCCAACAAAAGAAGATGAAACAAAAAATACAAATCCTGATACTAAAGCAAATGCTGATTTGGAGGATGAAATTCTAGAATAATTCCGGTTGGCCATCTGTTATATACAGCAAGGTATCTTTTTGGACGTCAATAGCTCCTTTAAGATACCTTGTTTTTTGCTTTGATAATTACAACCATAAGGCAAAAATCAGTGGTTACAACATCCACCGCAGACATGTCTGTTGGGACAGTCTCCGTCAGAGTCTTTTCTGGACTGGATAATATTTACATTCTTAAATATGGTTTCAAGATCATTGTTTCCGCAGTCAGGGCATTTAATCTCTTTATTTTCACGTTCAGACATTTTAGCCATTACGTTGAATTCATTACCGCACTTACTGCATCTAAGATCATAAAATGGCATAAATCTACCTCCTTTATTATTTTGTATTATACCATCTAAAAAAACACGGATAAATAGTTGAATAAATAAAAATTAAATACGGACAATAAATATTATTAATGGAGGAGCAATTATGCATACAGTTTGGAAGGGTTCAATCAGTTTCGGTTTGGTTAATATTCCTGTAAAAATGTTTACGGCAACGGAAGACAAGGATATCCGTTTTAAATACATTCATAAGGAATGTCATAGTCCGGTAAAGTATAAAAAAGTTTGCCCTGTCTGTAACAAGGAGGTTCAACCTGAAGATATTGTTCGGGGTTTTGAGTATGAACCCGGCAAATACGTTATAATGACGGACGAAGATTTTGAATCCCTTCAGGTTAAAAGTGAAAAGACAGTTGAAATATTGGACTTTGTAAGACTTGAAGAAGTTGATCCCGTATATTTTGACAAGTCATATTTTCTTGCACCTCAAGAGACAGGAGGAAAAGCCTATACGCTTCTGAGAGAGGCTTTGGGACAGAAGGAAAAAATTGCTGTTGCCAAAATAACCATAAGAGACAGGGAGTCATTGGCTGTTATAAGAGTTTACAAAAATGTACTTGTACTTGAAACAATATTTTATCCTGATGAAGTAAAGGATTCGGCACAGGTACCCGGCATACCAGAAAATGCCAAGACAACACAGGCCGAACTGGATATGGCTACACAACTTATAGATAATCTGACTACTGATTTTGATCCGTCAAAGTATGTGGATACTTACAGAGAAAACCTTGTAGAGCTTATTAATAGCAAGGTTGAAGGAAAGCAGGTAGTAGCTAGAAAAGAAGTTGAAAAGGAAAATGTTGTAAGTCTTATGGAGGCATTGAAACAAAGTATACAAATGTCAAAGGGGAATAATAAAAATGAAAAAAATAAGGACACTGTTAAGGCTGATAAGAGTGCTAAGAGTATTAAAAGCAACAAGAAGGATTTGATATCAGAGGGACAAAACAGCGAGAGCACACCTGACGAACATCAAAAGAAGAGAACAAGGAAAGCCAGAGAGAAGGTTGAATCATGAACTGGGTTATACCAATGGAGCCGGTAATTTGTCCTGATGTTAAGGATGAATCCGGCTACGTCCATGAAATAAAATGGGATGGTATAAGAGGAATGGTTTATGTACAGGATGGGAAGGTTAGAATCTATACTAAGAAAGGCAAAGAGAAAACAGGCTTCTATCCTGAACTAGATGTTTTAAAAAAGGCCCTTGGAGGTAAAAGCGTAATACTGGATGGTGAATTTGTTGTTCTAGGTGAAGAAGGGGTTCCCTCCTTTTATAAAAGCCTCATCCGAGAACGTGTTAGTAGTAGCAGTAAATTACAATACTATGCAAGTTTGTACCCGGTTTGTTATATGGTATTTGATATTTTGCAATATGAGGACCATATCTTGGTGAATATACCCTTAATTGAAAGAAAACAGATTCTTGAAGAAAATCTAAGTTCTTTAACAGGAGACGATACTAAAATATTTTTAACGAAGATGTACCAAGATGGCAAGAAACTCTTTGAACAAATGAAAAAACAGAACATGGAAGGTATCGTTTCCAAAAAAACAGACAGCCTGTATATAGGCGGTAAAAAACATAATGCTTGGTTTAAGACAAAGTTTATAAAAAAGATGCTTTGCGTTGTTGGAGGAATACAATGGAAATCCATAAATCCCAATTCTCTGGTTTTAGGTATAAAGCCTCCGGGTAGCGAAAAGCTTGTATATGTAGGTAAGGCATCTGCAGGGCTTAAACAATCAGATTTAATGCTTATAAAAGAATACATTGGGCAGCTTGAATGGAAGGAATGTCCATTTACTACTGATGAAACTATTGAATTGGATAGGACAGGTGAAAGGTTTACATGGTTGTATCCTGCTCTTACGTGTTGGATTAGCTTTCTGGAATTGACCAATAACGGACATTTGAGACATCCTAAAATAGAAGGGTTTGCCGTACTTCCTATAGAAGAGGCAGATGGAAAGGTGCTGACTGAATAATGGCTGCTGTAACTGATATTATCAAGGTAGAAATTGAAGACGAAGTAATTGACGTAAAAAATCCTGACAAGTTATTTTGGCCAGAAGCCGGGGTTACTAAGCTGGAGTTTGTGAAAACAATGACAAGGCTTGCTCCATTTTTAATTAAATACTCTAAAAACAGAATGTTAACTTCAATACGTTATCCTCACGGTATTAATGACAAAAGCTTTTTTCAGAAGGAAAAACCTCAGGGAACCCCCGAGTGGGTGGAAACAGTGGAATTCAATCAGAAAAACTATATTAACCTCAATTCGGCAGCCACCCTTGTTTGGCTCTGTACTCAGGCTGCCTTGGAGCTTCACACCAGCTTTAACGTTTATGAAAAGCCCAACCATCCATCAAGCTTGGTATTTGATTTAGACCCGGATGATGACCTTCATTTTGAGGATGTTGCAGAACTTGCAGACAGAATCCATGAAACATTGGAAGCACTGGGCATAAAGGGATTTATTAAAACTTCCGGTGCAACAGGGTTGCAGATATTTGTCCCTACGGCTGCAAAGTTTGACTATGACACCGCTCGCAGTCTTAATGAGTTTTTTGCACAATACTTTTCTGAAAAGTTTAAAAGTACCGTTACAATAGAAAGGATGAAGAAGAAAAGAGATGGCAAGATTTATTTTGACTGGCAGCAGATGTGGACGGGGAAAAGCATGATAACAGTCTATTCCCCAAGGGCAGTGAAAAGCGCAGCAGTTTCGACTCCAATAGAATGGAGTGAGCTTAATAGTATACGTCCGGAAATGTTTACTCTTAAAAATATTATAAACAGGTTGGAGCAAAAAGGAGATATCTTTGAACCAAGCCTGAAATGCGACAATTCGCCGCAATTGTATGAAATATTAAAACAGATTGAAACTGCAAGATGAAGTAAAAAGTTGTTATATTAATAAATATTGTATAAAATATGGTTATATTTAATTTTTAAGAGTATCATCGTTGTATAAGGAATTTATAACGTAAATGGGGGAGTCACATGAAAGTATTAGTAACCGGAGGGGCTGGATATATCGGCACTCATACATGTGTTGAACTGCTTGAAGCTGGTTTTGAAGTTATCGTAGTTGATAACCTTTGTAACAGCAAGGAGACAGCAATAGAAAGAGTGGAAAAAATCACAGGCAAAAAGGTAAAATTTTATAAAGTTGATATATTGGACAAAGAAGCACTTGAACAGGTATTTATACGTAATAAACCGGATTCTGTAATTCATTTTGCAGGACTAAAGGCAGTAGGTGAATCAGTTTCAATTCCGCTGAAATATTATCACAACAATATAACTGGTACGCTGATTTTATGCGAATTAATGGAAAAATACCAAGTTAAAAATCTGGTTTTCAGCTCATCAGCTACTGTATACGGAGATCCTGCCAGTGTTCCGATTGCCGAGGAATTTCCGTTGTCTGTTACAAATCCATACGGAAGAACAAAACTTATGATAGAGGAAATATTAAAAGACCTACATACAGCAGACGAAACTTGGAATATTGCTCTGCTTAGATATTTTAACCCCATCGGAGCCCATGAAAGCGGCTCAATTGGAGAAGACCCAAATGGAATTCCAAATAATCTGGTGCCTTATATTACACAGGTAGCAGTTGGAAAGCTAAAAGAAGTAAATGTATTTGGAGATGATTACGATACAGTTGATGGTACCGGAGTAAGAGATTACATACATGTTGTAGACCTTGCGAAAGGCCATATAAAGGCTTTAGAAAAGCTATCTCGTGAACATGTGGGAGTAAGAGAGTATAATCTTGGAACAGGTAATGGATATAGCGTTCTTCAAGTAATAAAGGCATTTTCAGAAGCCTGCGGAAAGGAAATACCTTATAGGATTGTTGGCAGAAGGCCGGGGGATATAGCAGAGTGCTATGCAAAGCCGGACAGAGCAAAGAATGAACTTGGATGGACAGCTGAAAAGGGACTTAAAGAAATGTGTGCAGATTCATGGAGATGGCAGTCTCAGAATCCGGAAGGATATAAATAATTAAACTCAGGCAAGGAGAATTTGATATGAAAAATAACACAGCTTTAGTAATAATGGCTGCAGGTATGGGAAGCAGATATGGTGGTTTAAAGCAGATTGACCCTGTAGGACCCAACGGCGAAATAATAATGGAGTATTCTATTTATGATGCCATCAGAGCTGGATTCAACAAGGTTGTATTCATAATAAAAAAGGAAATAGAGGACACCTTTCGAGAAGTGGTTGGTAAGAAAATAGAAGGAATTATTGATGTGGAGTATGTTTATCAAAAAGTAGACAATCTGCCTCAAGGATTTAGTGTTCCCGAAGGAAGAGTGAAACCCTGGGGAACGGGACATGCAGTGCTAAGTGCCAAAGATGCCGTTAAAACTCCATTTGCAGTTATAAATGCAGATGATTTTTACGGAGCTGAGACATACAAGCTACTAAATGGATTTTTAACAAATAATCAGGATACAGATAATAAATACAAATATTGTATGGTGGGATTTGTTATAGAGAATACACTTACCGAAAACGGTCATGTTGCAAGAGGCGTCTGTAATGTAGACAGTCAGGGAAATCTTATTAATATACATGAAAGAACAAAGATAGTGAAATTCGGAAATGAGACAAAATACACCGAGGATGATAAAAACTGGATTAAAATACCAGGAAAGAGTATTGTGTCTATGAACACATGGGGCTTTAACCTAAGTATTTTACAGGAACTTGAGGAGCGCTTTCCTGAATTTCTGAGAAAGAACAAGGATAATCTTTTGAAAGCAGAGTATTTTCTGCCTACAGTTGTAGATAATCTTATAAATGAAGGCAAAGCAGATGTCAAAGTACTTTCAACATCAGATAGATGGTATGGTGTTACATATCAGGAGGACAAACCCATTGTAAAGAAATCAATAGGCGATATGGTTTCGGAAAATAAATATCCAAAACATCTTTGGGAAAATATAAAATAAACTGTACTTAATTTACTACTTCGGTCACTTTATAGGTAACTATTGTATCAACTGTATATGTATGGAAAATTAATTATTGAAAAATAGGGTCATATGTAATATAATGTAAAATAAATACCTGTGAAGTGAGGGAGATAAAATGTACACTGACAAAACCTTGGTTTGCAAAGAATGTGAAAATGAATTTATTTTTTCTGCAGGTGAACAGGAGTTCTATGCTGAAAAGGGTTTTCAGAATGAACCCGCCAGATGTAAAGCTTGTAGAAGTAAGCGTGACCACTCATCAAAAAGAGAATTATTTGAGGCTGTTTGTGCAGAATGCGGGCAAACCACAAAGGTTCCCTTCAAACCTCATTTAGATAAGCCTGTATTATGTAGCAAATGTTTTGCTAATAAAAAATAATACATACTTAATAGACATATAAATAAAAATATAATTAGGTTGACTGTAAGGATTGTTCTATCTGAGAGTCAACCTGTTTTTATATTTAAGAAATTAAGAAATGTACTTGGTTGGAAGATTATCCACAGTGGAAAATTCCTATATTATAAGTTATTAACAAGGTTATACACATTATCCACAGAAACATATACACAAAACAGGTGTTTTGTTGAATACCTGTGAAAAACTTTTGTGATAGTAAATTGAATTAGACATAAAATAAGTTAATTATTATAAAATTATGTTTATTAGCAGAGTTTGGGAGGATTTTCTTGTTATAACGTAGAATAATAGATTCATAACATGTACCGCTATTGGATATTATAAAGTAATACTTAGACAAAAATGGAGAGGGGCTGTTATTATGAATATAATTATTAGCGGAAAAAACATTGAAATTACAGAAGCACTGAGAGAAAAAGTAACAAAGAGAGTAAAAAAGCTGGAGAAATTTTTTAACAGCGATACTGAAGTGCATGTAACTTTGAGTGTTCAAAGAGTCAGCCAGATTGTCGAAATAACAATACCATTCAATGGTGTAACTTTAAGAGCGGAAGATCAAAATGAAGATATGTATACATCTATTGATAGAGCAGTAGACTTAATAGAAAGGCAGATAAGAAAGAATAAGACCAGACTTGAAAGAAGATTCCACGATAACGATTTCAGGGTAGATAATTCAAAATTTACCGATGATGTTCCAGAGGAAACCGAATTTAAGGTTGTTAGGTCAAAGAGGTTTGCTGTAAAGCCTATGGATGTTGAAGAGGCAATATTGCAGATGAATCTTTTGGGACATGAGTTCTTTATGTTCTACAATGCAGATTCAAGGCAGGTTAACGTAGTTTACAAGAGAAAAGATGGAAACTATGGGTTAATCGAACCGGAATTCTAATAACACAATAAATAAAGCAGTATGTATCAGTAAGCTAAGATGGCCTCTGATACATACTGTTTTTATTTTGCAGCAATAAGCAAAATTACAACAAATTTACAAGCATAATTTTAGATAACTTGTTTTACATTTAACCCATAAAGTAATATAATACATACAGTCTGTATAATTTATATAATTTTCGGGAGAAATGTATTTATGCTGGGGAAACCTTCATATGGAATAGTCATAGCAAATCGTAGGAGTTTTGGCCGTAAAACACGTATAGTTGATTATCTTACTCAAGAATGGATGTCAATATTGACTCTTGCAATACTGCTTTTTAAATCAATAGTTCTTATGGGCTTTGTATATAGTGAGGATAAATCTATTATTGACATAGTCCGTGGTTTTAGTAATATCAGATATATGCCAGTTTGTGTAGCTTTTTTACTTGTAATCTTATCTTTTAACTTTTTAGCAAAAGGAAAAGGGCGGTTATGGCTTCTTCTGATACTCAATTTTCTATGTTCATTTCTTTTTGCATTTGATGCAGTGTACCTTAGGGCAAACGGAAATTTTCTATCAACCCAGCTTTTGAGGCAAACTGGAAATGTAAATAATATTTGGGGCAGCATTTTTGCAATGTTCAGGCCCTGTGATATAGTATTTTTTATTGATATACCAATTCTTGCAGTAATACTTATAATTACAAGAAAGATGTTTTACTCATCACCATTATTTACAAGTCTGAAAACTAGACTTATTGCTTTCGCATCATTATTTACCTTGTCTTTAGCCATTATTGTAGGCAGTTATATTGCTATTGATGTATACGGAAATAATAAATATGGTTATATTTTTCACACTTATTGGAAACCGGAAGCTACTATATGCAATGCCTCCCCTTTAGGATATCATGCATATGACTGCTATGTATTCTTTGCAGATTTCAAGCCATATGAAATATCAGAAAAAGACCGTACGGAGATTCAAAAGTGGATTGACGGTAAAAAGGAAAATTTACCTGATAACAACTTTAAAGGCATGTATAAAGGCAAAAACTTGTTAGTGTTACAAGTAGAGTCTCTAGAGAACTTCGTTATCGGGCAGTCAGTAAACGGGCAAGAAATTACTCCTACATTGAATAAGTTGTTGAAGAACAGTATATACTTTGATAACTATTATACTCAGGTTAACGAGGGAACAAGTTCTGATGCAGACCTAATGACAAACACCTCTGTATTCCCGGTGCGAAAAGGGAGTACATTTTTCAGATTTCCATATACAGAGTATAATTCACTGCCCAAGATAATGGAAAAGTATGGTTATTCTACTAAAGCCATTCACCCGGATGACGGTGCATACTGGAATTGGAAAGAAGCACTGACAAACATAGGCTTTCAACAGTGTATAGACGCAAAAAGCTTCAAGATGGATGAGATAATATTTATGGGCTTAAGCGACGGTTCTTATTTCAGACAGATAAAAGATACAATTATAAATCAGAAGCAGCCATTTTACAATTTTATGATTACTCTTACAAGTCATTCTCCATTTGAAATGCCTAAAGAGCACCAAAATTTAAAATTGGACGACTCTCTTAATGATACAAGGCTTGGGGGTTATTTCCAGAGTATAAACTACACTGACAGATGCATTGGAAGTTTCCTTGATGAACTTGATAAGGCAGGAATACTGGATAACACAGTAGTAGTAATTTACGGTGATCACGATTCAGTTCATAAGTATTTTGATGACCAAATCAAAGATATACAGCCGTCTCAAAGCTGGTGGCTTGAAAATGACAAAAAAATACCTCTTATTATATATGAAAAGGGGCAGATACCCCAGGTTATACACACAACCGGAGGACAGATTGATTTAATGCCAACGCTTTTATATTCTTTTGGAATAGATAAGAATGAATATGAATCTACAGTATTCGGAAGAAACCTTCTTAATACACAGCAAGACTATGTATTATTGGCTAATGGGGAATTTAGAGGAAATATTGATAAGGCTAAACAAAGTGAACTGCTGAATGGTCTTGAATACGCGGATATGGTAATAAAAACCAACTTTTTCAAAAAATAAAAAGGCTTTTCGGAGGGAATATGAAAAATATTATTCTTATTGGAATGCCAAGTGCGGGTAAAAGCACTGTTGGAGTTATTGTTGCAAAGCATCGGGGAATGTCATTTATTGATACTGATGTTCTGATACAAACGACACAAGGCAGGCTGTTACAGGAAATCTTAAATAATGATGGTACAGATGCTTTCCTTAAAATAGAAGAATCAGCGATACAATCTCTCAGTTGCTCTGATACAGTTATAGCAACAGGAGGAAGTGTGGTATACAGTGAGAAGGCAATGGAGCATTTAAAAAAGATAGGAATAGTAATTTATCTATATGTAGATATGGACACTGTCTACAAAAGGCTGAAAAACCTTAAAACAAGAGGTGTTGTTTTAGGCCCCGGTCAAAGCCTGGAAGATATATATAGAAAAAGACAGCCTTTGTATGAAAAATATGCAGATATAGTAATAGATTGTTCAAAGGGTTCAATTGATTCAACAGTGGAAATGATACATGAAAAACTTGATTCCTTGTCATAAAACTTGAAATGAAATATAATTATTATGCCGGATAGAAATTATCCGGCATTTATAATGTTAATTACTTAATCCGATAAATTATTTCTAGCAATATACTTGATGGTACGGAGGGAAAAATGGATTTATTAAGCGGCTTGAACAAAGAGCAAAAAGAAGCAGTACTCCACAATGAAGGTCCTCTTTTGATATTGGCCGGTGCGGGGTCAGGAAAAACAAGAGTACTTACTCATAGGATAGCCTATCTTATTGAGCAATATGGAGTATACCCTTCAAATATACTGGCTATAACCTTTACCAATAAGGCAGCAAGAGAAATGAAAGAGAGGATAGCCGGACTTATAGGTGATTTGAGTAATGATATGTGGGTGGGTACCTTTCACTCCATTTGTATAAGAATACTCAGAAGGGATATCGAGAGACTTGGTTACGACAGAAGTTTTGTAATATATGACACTCAGGATCAACTGGTAGTAATTAAGGAATGTCTTAAAGAATTAAACTTGAACGAAAAGAACTTTCCTCCTAAATCAGTCCTTGAAACAATAGGAAAGCAGAAAGATGAACTTATAGATGCCGAACAATATGAGAAACAGTATGCATCAGATTTTAGAATGGGTAAGATTGCAAAAGTTTACAAACTTTATGAAAAGAAACTTAAAGCAAATAATGCTTTAGATTTCGATGATATTATAATGAATACTATAAAGCTTTTTGACAAGTACCCGGAAGTTATTGAATATTATCAAAAAAGGTTCAGATATATTCTTGTTGACGAGTATCAGGATACAAATACTGCCCAGTACATGCTTGTCCGTAAATTGTCTCAGGCACATGAAAACCTTTGTGTTGTAGGTGACGATGACCAGTCAATATACGGATGGAGAGGCGCAAATATCAGAAATATCCTTGATTTTGAGAAGGATTTCAAGAAATGCCGTACTATCAAGCTGGAGCAAAACTATAGGTCAACACAGAACATATTGGATGCTGCAAACCATGTAATTGGTAATAATACAGGCAGAAAAAGCAAGAGACTCTGGACCGACAATAAGGGTGGAAGTAAAATAGTAATATGTGAAAATGATAATGAACATGAAGAGGCTCTATATACAGCAAGGGAAATTCAGCGGTTGATAAATGATGAAGATAGAAAATACAAGGATTTTGCAGTACTTTATAGAATTAATGCCCAATCCCGTGTATTGGAAGAAATGTTTATGAGGGAAGGAATACCCTACAAGATTGTTGGGGGACAAAAATTCTATGACAGAAAAGAAATAAAAGATATAATTGCATATATGCGGTTGATACAAAACCCCGGGGATAATGTAAGCCTGAAAAGAATTATCAACGTGCCAAAAAGGGGAATAGGGGATGCAACGGTTGAAAATGCAGAGGTATTAGCATACCAGGCAAATGTGTCCTTGTTTACGGTTATTTCAAATTCAGAAGAGTTTCCAGCATTAAAAAGGGCGTCTCAGAAATTAGGAAACTTTTCACTTATGATTAATAAATTCAGGACTATGAAAGAAAACATGTCAGTATCCCAACTGCTTGATATAGTAGTTGAAGATTCAGGGATCCTGAGAGAGTATGAGCTTGAGAATACAGTTGAAGCTCAATCAAGAATTGAAAATATAAAAGAATTAAAATCAGTTGCCATGGAGTTTGAAAAACAAAGTGAGGACAACTCACTGGAAGAATTCCTTGCACATATATCTTTGGTTTCGGACATTGACAGTCTCCAAGAGGACCAGGATTACGTGGTTCTTATGACAATGCATAGTGCAAAGGGACTGGAATTTCCGGTTGTATTTATTCCTGGTCTGGAAGAAGGTGTTTTCCCGGGTTACAGGGCAATTACCGAGGGGCCGGAACAGCTTGAAGAAGAGAGAAGGCTTTGCTATGTAGGTATTACCCGAGCAAGGGAGAAACTCTATATGTCAAATGCCCGTTTCAGAACTCTTTTCGGGAATTCAAGCTACAACAGACCATCCAGATTTTTAGCAGAGATACCAGAAGAACTTGTGGAATATCCATTTAAATCCTCAGCAAGTTCCTCAAGATCCAAGGAAACATTCTCGTGGGGTAAGAGTTCTGGTTCCAGCAATGCTCAGACATGGAGTACAGCCAAGAATTCCGGATTACAGTCTGCTTTTGGTACCCCAAAAACAACTTCCTCAACAACTTCAAGTATACCTGTTGGTTCCGGTTCCTTGAAGGATTTATTAAATTCAAATCTTGTTACACGTGGATTTGGGGGAAGTTCATTAGGTACATCGGTAAAAAGTCCTGCCGGTCATCAGAGTAATAGCTTTGGGAGAAGTATAACGACGAAACCTTCATCGGGGGGAACCAATACATTGGGTGATTTCAATGTAGGGGATAAAGTTGAGCATAAAAAATTTGGACAAGGAACTATTTCAAAGGTAACAGCGGACAGCGGCGATCAAGTATTGGAAATACAGTTTGAAGGGGCTGGAATGAGAAGGCTAATGGCTTCTATGGCAAATCTAAGAAGATTATAAAACAAAGGGTTGGTGTTAATTTAATGGCATTTAGAGAAGGTTTTGTTTGGGGTACAGCAACAGCATCATATCAGATTGAGGGTGCTGTAAAAGAAGGTGGCAGAGGAGAGTCTGTTTGGGACGAATTTTGCAGAATGAAAGGAACAATAGCTGATGGCGATAACGGGGACTTTGCCTGTGATAGCTATCACAGGTATTCCGAGGACATACAGCTTATGAAACAGATTGGTATTAAAGCATACAGGTTTTCCATCAGTTGGAGTAGAATTTTGCCTGACGGTATAGGTGAAATAAATATGGAAGGTGTAAATTACTATAACAATCTTATTAATGAGTTGATTGAAAATGGTATTGAGCCATATGTAACTTTATTTCACTGGGACTACCCCATGGAGCTCCAATATAAGGGCGGATGGTTAAATCCTGAAAGTCCTCGTTGGTTCGAAAATTATGCGGCAATTTGTTCAAGACTATTTTCCGACAGAGTAAAGTACTGGGTAACTAGTAATGAACCTCAATGTTACATTGGATTTGGTTACGGCACAGGTTGGCATGCACCGGGCTTAAAGCTTCCGGTAAACCAGGTTGTAAGAGCATGGCATCATAATTTAAAGGGATTAGGACTGGCTACAAAAGCAATACGTGAAAATGCTAAAGGGGAAGTGAAAGTAGGGTTGGTATCCTGCGGAGAAGTTGGAATACCAGCATCTGATAGGGAAGCAGACATGCAGGCTGCACGTAATGTGCTTTTTGACAGAGAGCGTTCTGAGGATTCAATTGACTTTGGATATGGTGACCTTTTTGAGCCTGCAATAAAAGGAGAGTATCCGAAAAGGCTAATACCATATCTTCCTAAAGGTTGGCAGGAAGACATGAAGGATATCTGTGTTCCTCTCGATTATATAGGAATAAATGTTTATATTGGTTCAATTGTGGAAGCATGCGAGGATAAAAAATACAGATACCTTAAACTGCCTGTTGGCATAGGTAAAACCTCCATGGAATGGTCTTTTAAACCGGAAACTCTGTACTGGGTAACTAGATTTATATCTGAAAGATATAATCTACCTGTATACATTACAGAAAATGGAATGGCAAATAACGACTGGATAAGCACTGACGGAAAAATTAATGATACTCAAAGAGAAGATTATATGAATCAATATCTCTCTGCTCTGTCAAAGTCTATAGATGACGGGGCCGATGTAAGAGGATATTTTTACTGGTCACTTCTTGACAACTTTGAGTGGGCATACGGATATGCAAAGCGATTTGGATTAGTATATGTAGATTATAGTGATTACAGCCGTACACTAAAACAGTCGGCATTACGATATAAAAAAATTATTGAAACAAATGGCGAAATTTTAAAATAAATATATCTTTAAAAAAAGTTTTAGAAAAATTTATCTTTTTCTAAAACTTTTTTTATTTTTATGTGTATATATAGACAAGGCACATAAAAAGGGTGGGAAAAAGTATTTGGATGTTTCGGATATAACAATACTGAAAGAATATAAAAAGAATAACAGACGCGGTTTGGAACTTGTCTATGACAGATATAAGAAATATGTTTATACCATAGCATTCCATTATGCCGGTAATAAGGAAGATGCTTTGGATATAACCCAGGAGGTTTTCATATCTGTTTTTAAATCAATGGAAGGATTCAAAGAACAGTTTTCTCTGCTGCCTTGGATTAAAAAAATTACCGTAAATAAGTGCCTTAATTTTTTGAGAAGTAAGAAAACAAACGTATCTCTTAATGAAACTAATGAAAACGGAGATGAACTACAAAATATTATTGGCTCAAATGAAACAACAGATGATGCAGTCTTATGTAAAGATACAAAGCAAATACTTCAACAATTAATTGTAAGACTTCCTGAGCGGGAGAGAATGGTAGTACTGCTGAGACACGCAAAGCAAATGAAATACAGTGAAATTGCAAATGTAATGAAGCTTCCGCCGGGTACTGTAAAAACACTTATACATAGAGCAAGAAAGTCAATCAAGGAAAATATGATTAGCTTGGGTATTTGGGAGGTATAGACATGAGCTGTGACAAAGTAGATGCTTCATTGCTTCAGGACTTTTTAGAGAGTACAATAGATCCCCTTGAAAAAATATTTGTTGAAAATCATTTAAAAATATGTAAGGAATGTAGAAGAGAATTATCAGAGTTAAAGCTGTTGCTTTATGACCTTGATGATAAAAGTAATTATGTAATTGACATTCCGACAGAGTTGGAAACCATGAGAGATGATATAATTGACTCCTTTTTAGGGAAAAGGAAAAGCCCATCAAAGAAAATTATTGAAATGCAGATTGAAACTGTCAAAACTACAGGAAAATTTATTGAGTTTTTGCCAGGGGCAAAGCAAGCTCCAAAAATTTTAAAGCAAGCATCAAAAGGATTAAAGCGAGGAGTCAAAAAAATAATTGCCAAGTAATACATATAAACGGAGGCATGAATGGTAGCTCTTATAATAGCTCTTAAAATAATTTTATATATGTTTTTGATTATTGCAGCCTTAGTTTTATTAGTTATTTTTGTACCTTTCAAATACTACGCAGAGGGCTCAAAGTATGAGACTATTTCTGTAAAAGGCAATGCATATTGGCTTTTTGGTGCTGTTAAGATAAACTTCAACTACAGCACACAAGATGGATTTGGTACAAAATTCAGCTGGTTTGGCTTTAAACATGGCTTTAAGAAGAAAAATGAAGACAAGTCAGTAAAAGAAGCTCAGGAAATTACAAAAAAAAAGGTAAAGAAATCAAAGGAAAAGCCGGCATACAGTTACATTAAATATGAAGTGCTTGTACAGTGCTTAAAATCAGTTTTTAAAATACTAAACCATTTCAAACCAAGCAAATTCAGAATAGATGCAAAAGTAGGTTTTGAAGACCCAATGTACACGGGCCTGCTATGTGCTATAAAAAATGTATGCTTTGCAATTTTTAATAAAGACAGCATTCGTATTCAGACAAATTTTGAAGGCGAAATGCTAGAGGGTAGCTTTTTAATTGGCGGAGGAATTCAAATTTTCTATTTAATACTAGTTGGAATAGAATTTGTTTTTACAAAGCCTTTCAAAAATATATTGTATAAAAATATTAAGTATAAAATTAATAGGAGGCTAAAAAAATGGCGAATAATTTCAATTTAAATGAAAGCGTGAGTGTTATTTTTGACAAACTGGAAAATTTCTTAAAGACAAAGACAGTAGTGGGTGAACCTATAAAGATTGGTGATGTAACATTGGTACCGTTTATAAATATGAGCTTTGGTCTTGGAATAGGTGGAGGTACCGGTAATGATGAAAAAGGCATGGGAGGAGAAGGCGGAGGAGGAGGAACAGGAGCAAGTATTTCTCCTACAGCTGTTCTGGTTATAAGCAGTGACAAGGTAGAACTTCTTCCTATAAAGAAATCCGGCGGTTTGGACAAATTACTTGATATGGTACCGGGTATTGTAGAAAAGATACAAGATAAAAAGGAAGAGAAAAACTCTAAAAATGAGTTAGAGGAAGAGTAATAGCTATATAATAATCATAAAACAAGATAAAACCGTAAAAAACTGCTTGAAAAAGATAAATTCAAGCAGTTTTTTTACATTAATAATTCATACTGAATTCCTTTCTCGTACTTTTAAACAAATTAATGGTAAAATTAGATATATTAATCTATTTATCTATATCAAACCAATCTATCACTTTTCGCAGCCAAATTCCATAGAGAGGAGGATAATTTTGTTAGTTTGTTACAGGTGAATCGAAAGTGAGAATAAAAGAGAATCATCTATATTAAAAGTAAGAAAGGAAGGATAAACAATATGAAAAAATTGTATTTAATAGTATCTTTGCTGGTTGCTATGTTCATATTTCCTATGACAGTAAATGCAGCAATAGATTCAACACATCCTGGCTTTAGAGTCGAAGGAAGATTTCTTTATGATAATACAGGAGAAAAGGTAATTCTCTATGGTGTAAACAAAATGTGTATATGGACTGATAAGGATGGTGTTCCGTCTTTTGCGGAAATAGCAAAAACAGGAGCAAATTGTGTAAGAATCACATGGGGCATAGACGGTTCGGCGGAAGATTTGGATATCGTTATCCGTAATTGCCGTGCTGAACACATGATTCCTATAGTTGAACTTCACGATGCCACGGGAGACTGGTCAAAGCTTCCTACACTTGTAAATTACTGGGTAAGACCTGACATAGTAGAAGTAATTAAGAAGCATCAGGAGTATTTACTAGTAAACATAGGAAATGAAGTAGGGCAAACCGTTGCAGAAGAAACTTTTAAAAAAGACTACGAGTCCGCTGTTAAAAAAATGAGGGAGGCAGGAATTCATGTACCTCTGATTATTGATGCTTCCAGCTATGGGCAAGATATCAATATATTGCAAGCATGCGGCCCTTATCTCATAAATGCCGATCCTGATAAAAATTTAATGTTCTCGGTACATATGTGGTGGCCATATATGTGGGGAAATTCAGATCAAAAAGTAATTGATGAAATTGCAGAATCAGTGAATATGAATCTTCCTCTTCTTGTTGGTGAATTCGGACATAAGTGGGACGAAACTGAAAATGGTAAAATACCATACGAAACAATTATGGAACAGTGCTATAAAAATCAAATTGGTTACCTTCCGTGGGAATGGGGTCCCGGAAACAATCCTCAGACATTTTTGGATATGACCTCAGATAGTACCTTTGATACATTGAACGACTATGGTAAGGAAGTTATGCTTAATAATCAATACAGTGTAAAAAACATTGCCAAGAGGCCTGCCTCCATGCTGTCAAACTTACCTCCGGTTTTGCCAAAAGAACCGCTGCCATACGGAAATCTGGCCTATAAAAAAACTGTTACAGCTTCATCTATAGAAAATACTCAAAACAATGAAAGTAATGTAGTAGACGGTGATTTAGAAACAAGATGGGCTTCGCAAGTCTCAGACCCCAACTGGGTATGTGTAGATCTTGGTGCAAAAAAAGAAATAAACAGACTCATCATATGTTGGGAAGCTGCATATGCAACTCAGTATAAAATTCAGGTATCCGACGATGGTACTACATGGACTGATGTGATTACACAGTATAACGGAACGGGAAAAACAGAAGATATAAGCCTTTCTTGTTCTGGTCGTTACCTTAGGATATACGGAATGCAGAGGATAAATTACCAATGGCCTTATTCAATTTGGGAGATTGGAGTATATGGTCCTGAATCAGAATTAAGTGCAGATATATCCCCAACAGTAGCAGTATTTGATAAAAATCCTGCCAATGCTGCAGATATAGCTGTAACACTTGATTCAAAAAGTAACACACTTAATGCAATATTAAATGGACCATCAGCTAAGTTAGTAGAAGGACAAGATTACATAATAGAAAATGGCACAAAACTGATTATAAAAAAAGAATATTTGTTGGGACTGCCTATGGGTACAACTAAACTGACTTTTGATTACAGTGATGGAGTAGACCCGGTTTTATCCATTGCTGTAGGAGATACAACGCCGGGGGGCTCTATTCAATCTCCAGTAATTAGCCCATCCGCTGTAACCTTTGACAGAACATCTTCGACGGATTTAAAGATAACTATAATTTCAAACGGTAATAGTCTTACTGGAATAATGAATGGTTCAGTACCTCTAAATCCAAATGTAGATTTTACTATTTCAGGGGACATTGTAACAATTACAAAAGAATACCTTGCAGCACAACCTTCCGATAATATAGATTTGACTTTTGATTTTAGCGGAGATGCATTAGACCCAGTACTTAAAATTACTTTAATTCAAAATAATATTTACGGTGATGCAAACATGGACGGTGTTATAGATGCCCTTGATTATGCAATGTTGAAGCAACATCTCTTAGGAATTAAAATTTTGAATAATGATATTTTACATTTTCTTGACCTTAATTTGGATGGGACAACCGATGCAATTGATTTATCCATTTTCAAGCAGTATTTGTTGGGTAAAATAGTATATCTTCCTGTGAGTAAATAAGATGTATAGAAAACCGGCTCTATAAAGAAGCGTTCACTTAGGGATTGAAGAAAAAAAACTATAGTGAACAGCTTCAAGCGGGGCAAAAAAGACCACATAAGAGTTTTTATAATCCTGTGTGGTCTTTTTCTTTATGTGTTAGTTGTTTTTATTCCATCAATAGACAGATTCAAGTATGCATCATAACCTTTTATTTTAATATTATCTTTATTATATGTATATCCTATTTTATCTAATTTTTCACATAAACATTTCTTGGCATAAGATGGTGCATTAGATGTGTTTTTTGCTTCCAATAGAATAACCTGATTTGATTTACGGTTTGGGTGTATAATCATTCCGTCGAACTCACACAATTTCTTTCCCGGAGCATTCTTTTGATATACTAATATACTTGCAGGTATAGTTATAGTCGTATCATTTCTCGTATCGTTTTCCAGACATTCAATAAGGAAATTTACTTCATGTCGTTCATCCTCTGTTCCCATACCTGTGCTAAGCAATTTCTTGATTTCTTCTTTTCGATTATTTTTTCCGCGAGTACACAGAACGCAAACATTTTCATCAACCGTTGGTTCTATTATGATTGTATTCTCTAAAAACAGATAGAAGATAAAAAACTTACTTGCCAAGAGATATCGCACATCGCTTGCTAGCTGAATGGTTACACTTCTTAAAATGTTAACTACGGATCTTAATATTCGTAAGGCAATAAAAACCTTATTATTACAGTTCTTCTTTATCGAGACAAGAATTGTCCTTTCGCCAGAATGCCTATCATAATAACCTACCCTTACATTGTTAGTATGTTCTAATTCCTCTAACAATTTTTGCGATAATTGCTTATCTGTAGAATCAAATGTTAATTTCAAGATGGATTCATTCAAATAATCCCGAGACTGACGATGTTGTATATTTAAGACACTTTTCATATTCAACCATAAATCTTTATAGTAATCTAGATTATACAACTCTTGATTATTTATTAAAGAAGAAACCATCTTTCTAGAAATTCTGTAATAACATATTGCATTAGAATTTTCATTATAAACCGTATCGTCAAGTAATTTACTAATCGATTGAATCAAATAGTGAGCTGGCAATTGATTGTTATAATTTGATAGAAGTTCCCTAAATAACAATAATATTGCTTCGTCATTCCATAGATCAATTGTAAAAGGTGTATTGGCTATTTGTAAATCATAAGCTATATAGGAAACATTCCTTACGTTACGAAAAATCTGAAATACATAATGTAATTTGCTATCAATTGGAATGTTATCCTCATTAATATATGCATATATGGTTTCTTGTGCTAGTAGTACCGCTTGCTTTTTTTGATTACATTTTTCTAACACAAGTAGAGAATTTAATAGATGAAACCGTTGATAATTCCGTTCCTCTATTAATTTCAAGGCAGAATTTTGAAAGCGTTCATTTTGTGAACTATTAATCAGTTTTTGACAAAACAGATCATCTTCATTTGCCAGCATAATAATAGCCCGTGATGCAGTGAATGTATTGTAAAAATGACCAATGTTATAAATAAGTGTTAGAATCTGTAGTATATCTCCAACAGTGGGTTTTTCATTCTTAGATAAATAGTTTATGTTCTTACCAAATTCTTTTGCTTTTACTGGGTTGTTGTATGTATACTTCAAAGTTGGTTGTAATTCTTTTTTAATTAACTGATGGAAATAAAGCTGCAAAATAGTATAATCATATCTTGATTTTTTCAGTTTCTTTTGAACTCTGATTACACCAAGTTGAGGAATACTTTGAATTCGGGTAATAACACCAATAGCGGACAGTTCTTTGTATAGTTCAGTAGCGTAAGCATATAAATCAACCTTTACTTTTAAGTTGTTCCTTCTGGGCTTCTGTTTTGGTAATAGATTGTGCTTAATGGTTGACATCTTTTAATCCTTTCTAATACCCCTTGTTCCAACATTTAAACTTCGAAAAGGAATCTGATCTTATACCTGTTTATATACAATGGTTTTATCTTGACTTAGTTACACCAAATTTTTGACTATGAATATCTGCTCTTCAAATAGAAGTTTTTATTAATCCAAATTCCAATCAACATCTTTTACCAATGTATTTATAAAAGCGACTTCATCATCTGTAATTCCATATTTCGCATATAGAGCTTCATCATTCCATTCTTTTGTAAAATCTTGCTGTGGAACAAAACCATAAACTTTTTGGGTTATGTGCTGTGCACTCTTTAAAAGCAATATCATAAAACGAAAAAACTTTGTTTTCATATATTTGGTTACATTTTTAGCGATTATTTCATTATCAAATGGCCCAAGTACTAAATACGTTTCTGTACAAACTGTGTTAATTCCGGCCACAATAGGTTTCGATAAAACAAGGTGTGGGTAGTCATCCGAACCAGGGCTTGCATATGGCACAAATACTTTTATACTATTAACCCATTGAATATTTTTGGAAATTTGATTTAATGAGACATAACCACTCTCGCCAAATCTATATAAATAAATATTCTTATCTTTTGTTTTAGTAACTACATAATCATTAAAATTTGTAGCCAAACCAAAAGGTTTTCTTGAACTTACTAATTTGTCCATAGTCGGCTCTTGAAATGCTTGCACCTTTCTAAGTATAGTTATAGCTTTATTAAACCTAATAAATGTTTCGGCGTCTTTTTCTAACAAAGGCCGCTTTAATACGCTTACTACTGTATTGTTTTGATGATTATAAACGGTACAGTCATCATGCTTATCTTTAGACCATAGGAAGTAACAAACACCACCACGGATATTTACATTTGAGAAACAATCAGATGTTTCTAGAAAATCATGAATAACATTTAGCTGGTCATCATTCAACATATTTTTTCTAAAAGAGTCCAATCCTTTTCCGCCCGAATACCATCTTGCAGGAATAATCATAGATAAATGCTTAGGGTTAAGTGCCTTTGCCTGTTCGATAAAAAGATTATATATTGGTTTAGCACTATCACCATAACCGCCATCACTAATTTGATATGGAGGATTACCTACAATTGCATCAAACTTCATTTCTTTCTCTCCTTTTATTTTCCAATAGCTTGGTTTTTTTACTCTGTTAATAAACTGCTTGGGTTTATTTTTCAACATATTAATAAGATCATCAAAATAGTGTGAATTTATAGGAACATCTTTAAATCCCACTAAAGTACGCCTTGTTATAGATTTTGCCATTGGTGTTTTGCAGATAATAAACACATTCTGCTGAACCGTCTCATTCCAAAGTTTTTCTTCTAGGTCAGCGGTCAGTTCATCTTCTAGGTAATTAGCACATTTGTTACGGAAAATGCTATATGTTACATAAAGCGGATAAAGACCTGTCTTGGAATTGATTTCAAGTATCTTGGTATCTTTATTACCAAAAGTATCTGCTGTGACTGTACCATGGTCTATGTATCTAGGCTCCTCTATGGGCTCATTGTGTTCCGTATCGTAGAAATTATAACCACCAAGGCAATCTCCCATATGCATATTTACAACTCTCCATGGTGTTAAGACGGTCTCTTTATCTGGGTTTTTAAAGTATGAGAAAAGCTGTGCTATCTTTTGTACACGTTCTGTTGGAGATAGTTCATCAGCACTTTTTACAGCATTACGAATATTTCTTCCTGCAGCTACAAAGATTTCAGGATCATAATATTTGATAAAATCCTTAAATATTTCTTTAGTCACACCCTTTGGCATAAACTCTTCCCAAGAAGAATCATCTACTATGTCAACCAGCTTTGCTATAGTAATATCTTCATCAAAATTAATGTCTGCACCATAAATCAGTAAAGGCATACGGATAGAAATACCACGGAGAATAGAACGTGCATTTGCCGCTTGTTTGTTTTTCTCAGCTATTTCTTTTAATTTTTCTTCCTCTTCCGGAGTACGCTCTTTTTTGGTTTTTTTCTCAATCCGTTTAATTTCTTCGTATTCTTCATCTGTAAAGCCTTGACGATTAATTTCGATATCTTTAGATTTGGGGGCTGCTTTGGATGCACCTACAATACCTTTTAGATTCTTGAATTTTTCTAAATCTATATTATCAAGTTTTAGCAATTCATCATTATATAGATTGTTATCATCAAATCCATTCTTAACCGCACGTTCAGCATAGGCACGTTTTAGTTGCTGCAACAATCTATTCGTATTGTATTTTTTCATAGCAGTTCCATCAACAGCAATAACAGGGCAATAATTTAAAAATTCCCCCATTATGCGTCTGTCAGATTCATCTGCTTTTCCTGCCTTGGTAGATATTGCAACAGATTCAGCAACCATCTTTAATGTTCTATCTGGTGCGAAATCAAATACATAACAATAACGTTTGATTTTTCCATTTTTATTACAAGGTGATTGAACACGAAATATTGTTTGCAGGTAATTTGCAGCAGAAGTAGAGAATGAACCTGAAAGCATAAATACAGCTGTCCATTCTGGTACAGTAACTCCCGTAGTTAATTTACCGCAGGAAAGTGTTATAGTATAACCATCTTCTCCTGCACTATCTATGGCATCGCGAACCTTTTTTAAAGCATCTTCAGATTTTTCTTCTTCGTCACCATCTCCTGCAACATTAACAATTTCAAAAACCCCATTACCGAAAACGGGATGTTTTCTCATCATCTTACTCAAAGCTTTTGCTTCCTTTACACCTGGAACCATCCACAGTGAGTGCTTAAATAAAGAGCGATATTCTTCAGTAGAGTAAGGGTACTGACTGTCCTTATCATCTTTGGTAATCAGATTAAGAAAACTCCATACATCTTCTGCGTGAAAGAAATCCCCTACTTTTACTCCTACTGGGAGAGGTTTACGGTCAATCTTCATATCTCCTGTCCACACACGAAAAAATTCACGGAAATTAAATGCTTTATCTTCCAGCTCAACATAACGATTATCTGCTATGATTTTTCCTAGGTCATATGTAAAAATTCTTAATTCTGGCAATTCGTCATAAGGGTTTGAATCTCCAAAATGCAAACTATCCCATTCACGCTTGCGGCTTTGCTCCATAACATAATCCCAAGTATATATGTTATCATCATAATCACGCAGAATATTAAACGGAGTACCAGAAAGAGCAAGGAATTTTGTTTCATATCCACTATCTTCTTTGACAATATTCTTTATCACAGTATCTCCCAATGCCGTAGTTGTACCTTCGTGGGCTTCATCAACTATGACAAAATCCCACATAGTATCAAAAACATCATCATTTTTTTCGTATTTACCACCGACTCTCTTGGATTCCCTTAAATCCTGAATAGAGGCAAAGTATACAAAATTTTTATTGGATTTCAGCAATTGGTCAACGGTATATCCGGTGCTTTTTGAACCATAAATATAATCATTCATTCCGTGAAATATTTTACCAAAATCTTCAAACCAACCGATATCGACAACAGGTCTGTGTGTAATAATAATAGTTTTATTAAACTTTGATTTTCGAACTACTTCGAGAGCGCATAATGTCTTACCAAAACGCATTTTTGCATTCCATAACATCCTATTGCCATTTTTAAATTGCTTTAATGTCTTCTCAATAGCTGCTTCCTGCTCTGGCCTGAACACAATGGGTGTGAAAGTATCCGATGTGGCATTAGAAAGGTTGTACTGTCCTTTTTTTACAGCCTCTATCGCTTTAATTGCGGTTTTAATATCCACTTTAAACCATTCACGACTTGTAGAGTTTTTTAGCTGCTTTTTCTTGATGCCGGAGTTTTCCAACACTCTATGTACATGGTAGTCTCTGAATGCCCTTAGAACAGGCATTCCTTTTTCATCCTTTATAGTACGAACAGCAAGTTCTGTATGTAAAAGCTCAAATGAAATACCTGCTGTATTGGTGTATTCCTTAATACGAGTTTTTGCAGCTTGGTTTAATGCTTTACAATTTGGAGGAAGGTTATCAATAGATTCCTCTGTTTGAATAGTAGTATCGCCTATTTTTAGTAATCCCTTATGGGTTTCATCCCTTATTTCAAAGATATATATTAGCTTATATTCAAAAGATGGTGTAAATAAACTAACCATCAGTTCGCACCCCCTACTAAAGATTTGTATTCAACGATAACCTTTGACCTCCAGTCTTTAATTCTACAATATTTAGGTTCCTTGTCACTGTGAAGGTTTTCAATGCTATCAAATAGTGATAATTGCCTATACCAGCCCCGCAAATCACATAATGGAACTGTAAATGTAATGCCATCCATCTGCCACAAATTCCAAGATATAATGGTGGCAATTCGCTTCAATTCTTTTATACCTGGTTCTCGACCAAATTTGAATTTCTTATTTTCAATATATGTATATAAAAGATTTTCGCGGGCTAAAAGCAAGTTATCGCCTTGATATTCATACCCATATATACTTTGAAAGGCTCGTTCAGCCCATTTTATCCATTCATCTTCATTGTCAACATTTTCGTTTACTACACGCATTTTGCGGTCTAGGAGACCTATACGGGATTGTAATTCAATCTTTTCGCCAGTAACGGTATCATATCGACTGACCAGATATGGTGCCTCTCCACAGGAGATTTCTATTCTTCTGGCATCAACATAATTTTTCCACGTGCGTCCCTTTTCATTTGGAAAGATAATTTTTTCATTTATTACTTCCCATGATTTATTTTTTTGTATATTAAAAATATTTTTTCTGCCAAACCATTGCTCATCAATAAGATTGTTTTGTTCATTACATATCCATGAAGGAGTAAAGACTTCAGCCTTTTCTCTTGTTCGAACACTCTTTTTCTTGTAACTCTTAGTTGTTCTAGGTTGTATCAGTTTTTTCTTAGGGTTTGAAATTAGATGTGCCTTAATTTCACATTCGGCCTTATACATATCGCCAAATTTTGAATAATCATTTGTAGCCCATATTATATTTTGATTTGTAGTTCTATCTTTCAGGAGAATATCGAGCAATGATTGATCATATTCCTCAATATCTTCTTTGATATCCATAATTGCATATATCTGCACTCTATCCCTCCTTTGGTGCAATTTATAATCAGCCAAATAGAAATTACTCTTTATCTTCATCCGGAACAAATTCCAATATATCGTCCACACCACAATTTAATGTTCTACATATACTTTCTATAGTTTCTAGTGAAACATAACCGTTTCGTTTAAGTCTAGTAATAATATTAGCGGAAAAACCAGCTTGTTTTTGTAAATCCGCATTTGTCATTTCTTTTTCTATTAACAAATGAAACAGCTTCTTATAGTGTACTGCCATCTGTTTAGCCTCCTTGAAGTTTCAATTAATAACTTTATTAAGTATATCACGCAAACGTGAATTTTTCAACATATAATGAGTATATTTAAGTTGTAGACAAAAAAGTCGAAAAGTCTAATTGAAAAATCCAAAACTACAGCATTCAGCCTTCTTAAACTGAATACCACTTTCGCTCAAATTTGAGCAAAAGCACAATCATTACAGCCGTCTTTACCGGAAAAAAGACAGGCTGTTTTTTATTTTAGGGGTTCGAATCAATAGAATTCTTCGCTTATGAATGAGGAAGAAAATTATTTTTCTAAAATCCTCAACTAATGTGTTCTACCGTGGCTATAAGGTGAGAGGAAAATAATCCACCAATAAAAGCAGAGTTTTTCTCTCACTGCTCCTTGACAACTGAATACCCCGAAATGCAAGAGATACTTCAAGCAGAATATGCCATGACGATAATTCCGAGCGTATTCCTTGAAAGATAACGAGGTTGTGTCAAACAAGGCAAACCCTCTGGAACAGTAGCGTTTCGGGTCATTTATAACAGGCAAGGAGGTGAAGTAACTGAAAACAAAATATGATAACTTGCCACAGGTGCTTAAAGATAAGCCACAGTTTTGCTGCTGGAAATATGAAGAACGAAGTGGTAGAAAAACCAAAGTTCCCTATAACCCAGTAACGAGAAAAAGGGCAAAACCAAATCAACGTGGTACATTTAAAGATTTTAGTTCGGCGGTAGCTGCTATAAGTGATTATGACGGTATCGGATTTTTGGTGGGTAATGACATATGTGTTATCGACTTAGATGATTGCTTTGATAGTGGTGGTAAGCTTAAGCCTGTTGCCCAAATTGTTGTAGAGGCTTTTAGTGGTTGTTATATGGAACACAGTCCATCTGAAAAAGGGCTTCATATTTTATTTAAGGCCACAGGCTTTAACTTTGACAAAACAAAATACTATATCAACAACAGAAAGCTGGGAGTTGAGGTCTATGTGGGCGGAGCAACAAATCGTTTTGTTACCGTAACAGGCAATGTATATGCAGATGGTGATATAGCGGAGAAATCGAATGAACTACAGATGATACTAGACAAGTATATGCTACGTCCTACCACTGTGAAGCAACTTCTGGATACAGAAAGTCAATCATATCTGTCTGACAAGTCTGTTATTGAGAAGGCTTTAAAATCGGCAAATGGAGAAAGGTTCAAAGCATTATGGCAAGGGGATACATCAGGCTATGCTTCTGCCAGTGAAGCTGATTTGGCACTTTGCGGTATGCTGGCATTTTGGTGTGGCAGGGATATTGGACAGATGGACAGACTATTCCGGCAGAGCGGCCTAATGCGGGATAAATGGAATAGACCACAGTCTGGCAGTACTTATGGAATAATAACCATAGAAAAAGCTATCGCAAATGCTACTGAAATATATAAACCAGGTGGCAAGCGTTCATCAGCTACAGAGGATTTTGGTGAATGTTCTCTTACTGGCTTTAAGCCTGAGAGTAACGATCGCTACCCTTGGACGGATATTGGGGCAAGCAGGCTGTTTGCTGATTATTATAAGTCTTTTGCCCGCTTTGTTCCCGAAAGGAAGATGTGGTTTTGCTATGCGAATGGCATTTGGATTCCTGATGTCGGTAATCTCAAAGTGATGGAAATGTGTAAATCATTGGCTAACCAACTGCTAACCTATGCTTTGACTATTCAGGATGAACATCAAAGAAAGGCATACATTGACTATTGCCGAAAGTGGCAGTCAAGAAGATACCGAGAAACGGTACTTAAAGATGCACAGAGTGTATATCCCATATCAATGGCTGAATTTGACCAAGAACCGCAGGTTCTCAACTGTTCCAATGGCACATTGTTTTTAATGTCTATGGATTTTCGTCCCCACAACAGCGAGGATAGACTCACAAAGATATCTGGTGTTAAATATGACCCGGAAGCAAAAAGTGAGCGATGGGATAGATTTATTCATGAGATTATGAGCGGAGATGAGGAAAAGGCAAAATTCCTCCAAAAAGCCTTTGGCTACAGTATCGGCGGAGACACTCGGTATGAATGCCTGTTTGTTCTCTATGGTGCTACAACTCGAAACGGTAAAGGTACACTATGCGAGAGCGTTCTTAAGGTATTGGGCAGTTATGGCTGTACCGCAAGGCCGGAGACTATCAGTCTAAAAAAGAACAATAACAGTTCAAGTCCAAGTGAAGATATTGCCCGGCTTGCAGGAGTACGCTTTGTGAATATCTCCGAACCTAGCAGAGGACTTGTCCTAAATGCTGCACAGGTAAAAAGCATGACAGGTGGTGACACCATCAATGCAAGGTTTCTACATGAGAATTCTTTTGACTTTTCACCAAAGTTTAAGCTGTATATCAACACCAATTATCTGCCCGTTATTACGGATATGACGCTGTTTTCCAGTGGCAGAGTGGTAATTATCCCTTTTGAACGACACTTTGATGAAAGCGAGCAGGATAAAAACCTAAAACGTGAATTTGCCAAACCGAAGAATCAGAGTGCTATCCTCAACTGGCTAATTGAAGGCTATCAGTTGTTAAAGAAGGAAGGCTTGACTTTACCTGATTCCGTTAAGACAGCAACGGAGGCTTATAAGCGTGACAGCGATAAAATAGCATTATTTTTCGAGGACGTCTTGGAAGAAAGTCCTAACAGTGAGGTGCGGACATCCGAAGTGTATGCCCGGTATCAGCGTTGGTGCAGTGCCAATGGATGTTATTCGGAGAATGCAAGAAACTTCAAACAGGCATTAACAGCTATCGCCCGTGTAGAAAGGAAACGACCACGTTCTGGTGGTGGAATGACCACAATGCTTATCGGATATAAGCTGACAGAAGAAGAGTTTTTTCTTATTTAAACACAGTGTAGCAGCTTGTAGCAAGAAAAACAGGTTATATAAAAAATCACTCTCGTATAGAGAGTTTAGTTTTTACCTGCTACATCTTGCTACAAAGCTTAAAACCAGTGAAAACAATGGATACAACTCCATGTGTTAATACCTACCCCTAGGGGAGGTCAAATCTCCACACCTTTTCATCTGGACAACGGGCGTGGGGCAACGCGTAAAAAACGCGGTTTCAAACGGGGTATATACCCCACAATCCATTTTAATTTAGGAGGTAAACGATTATGGCAACATCAACAACTTATAATAGAGCGTTTTGGAATGTTATGAAAGGAAAAGAAGAAAATAATCAAAATCTAAGCGAGGGCTTTGATAATGCAGGAGCCTATGTCGCACCAGACGAGTTCCGAGAAGGCTTTAACACTGCTTTGGCAAAGGAGAATATATTCCGCAGATTTGCTACTGTTATCAATCTATCTTCTGCAGAAGGTAAAATTCAAGCGGTATCCTCAACGGGTACAGCAGATTGGGTTGAAGACGGGGATCCAATCCCCGAAAGCGCCGATACATTTACACAGTTTCTGGTGAAATCATACAAGCTGGCATCTCTTGTCAAGCTAAACCGCTCATTCGTCACCGATATTAACTTTAATCTTGAAAAGTATCTGATGAGTGATTTTGCGAAGCGTTTTGGCAAGGCTGAGGAAAATGCATTACTTAATGGAAATGGCACAACACAGCCTACAGGTATACTTACGGCAGACGCAGATGTAACTACAGCAGACAATAGTACCATCTCTTTTGATGAGATTATCTCTCTGTATTTTTCATTAAAAGCTGAATACCGAAATAACGCTGTGTTTATCATGCACGATAATACAGCTATGCTTCTTAGAACCCTTAAGGATACAAGCGGCAGTTATCTGTGGAATTCTTCAGATAACACCATCTTCGGAAAGCCTGTAGTTACCTCTCCATATATGCCTACAGTATTAGCAGGAGCAAAAAGCATTGTATTTGGAGATTTATCATACTACTGGCTGATTGAGCGTCAACCAATAACAATAAAAAAATTAAGTGAGTTATATGCATTGCAGGGGCAAATTGGATTTTCTGCTTACGAAAGATTGGATGGCAAGCTAATTCAACCAGATGCTCTGAAAATATTACAAATAAAAGCTTAAATAATGGATTAGGTACTGGGTCATCAATTCGGCTCAGTGCCAGTTCCTTCAAAACATCGGACAGGAGGTCACGATATGGAAAATCAAAGTAACAGCCGCACAACCAAATCCGATATCGGAGGTACGGTCTATGTGGTGGAATCACGAGTAAGCGATTCAGCAAAGGAAAGTGCATATTCCAAGCTGAAACGACTGATTACAGTCAACGCAAAAAGCCTTTCAAAGTTATCTGATAGTTCATATAAACCCACGGAAATCAACTCGACTTCTTCAAGGTAGTACGGTAATATACATAGTGCTAAACCGCTTGAAGACTGTCGGAAATGGAGGAGAAAAATGAATAGACAGTCAACATTTAGCACTATACGTAAATCAACATTAGCATTTGAAGAAGCGAAAATTACTGCTCTTTACTGCAGGCTTTCCCGTGATGATGAGCTTGCAGGGGACAGCAACAGTATAGTAAACCAGAAGGCAATTCTAAAGAAATATGCTGAGGACAACGGTTTTCGTAACATCGAATTTTATGTGGATGATGGGGTCAGCGGTACAACTTTTGATAGACCAGACTTTAACCGCATGATTGCAGATGTAGAGTCCGGTAGAATCGGAACGATTATCATCAAGGATATGTCCCGCTTCGGCAGGGATTACCTCAAAGTAGGTTATTATACCGAGATTATGTTTCCTGAAGCAGATGTACGATTTATTGCTATTAACAACGGTATTGATAGTGCAAACCAAGCAGACAGTGACTTTACACCGTTTCTTAACATTATTAATGAATGGTACGCTAAGGATACTAGCAAGAAAATCCGTGTTGTGTTCAAATCCAAAGGACAATCCGGTAAGCCACTCTGCACCAATCCACCTTACGGTTATATTAAAGACCCTGAAGATAAGTTGCACTGGATTATAGATGAGAAAGCCGCCGAAGTGGTCAGAGATATTTTCCGACTGTGCATGGCTGGCTTTGGACCCACGCAGATAGCAAAGCAACTTGAAAAGCGATGCATTGATACACCTACGGTTCATCTTCGCAAAATGGGTATTAACACTCCAGCAAGACCACCTGAAAACCCATATGCTTGGTCGGCTCGTACCGTAGCAGATATTCTGGCTAAAATGGAATATCTAGGTCACACGGTGAATTTCAAGACTTCTAAAAAGTCATATAAGAGCAAAGTCAAGATATTGAACAATCCAGAAGATTGGCTGGTTTTCAAAAATACCCATGAAGCAATTATTGATGAAGGCACTTGGGAAACAGTGCAGAAAATCAGAGATGGCAAGCGAAGACCATCACGATTAGGTGAAATGGGAATGCTTTCTGGCATGATGTTCTGTGCCGACTGTGGAGCAAAGCTGTATCAGGTTAGAGGCAAGGGATGGACACACGATAAGGAATACTTCGTTTGTGCTACTTACCGCAAGAAAAAGGGTATGTGCAGTTCACATCAGATACGCAATGTTGTAGTGGAACAGCTTTTGTTAGAAGACTTAAGGCGTGTAACCTCCTTTGCCAAAGACCATGAACAGGAATTCATTCGTATAGTTATGAATAATTCAGAAAAGGAACTTGCCAAAGAACTCCGCCAAAGTCAAAAGGAGTACGAACAAGTACAGACTCGCATTGCTGACATAGACAAAATCATTCGGAAACTATATGAGGACAATGTGATGGGCAAAATTCCCGAAGAGCGTTTTTACAAGATGTCGGCTGAATATGAAGCCGAGCAGAAGACACTGGAAGAAAGGATAATCAAATTAAAGCATACCATTGATACAGCAAATGAACAGTCCCTCAATACCGACCGCTTTTTGGCACTGGTTAAAAAGTACACAGAAATTGCAGAATTGGATGCAGAGATTATCCGAGAGTTCATTGACAAAATTATAGTATTCAAAGCTGAAAAGATAGATGGCCGCAGAACCCAGCGGATTCAAATTTTCTATAACTGCATTGGTGCTATCGACTTACCAAAATAAACGAAAAAACGGCATAGCCGAATATCAACGACTATGCCGAATTTTTCAGGAATTATAAATCCCTATCTGACCGCTCCTAAGGGCCGGTTTTTTATCTCTGCAGTTCTAAAGGATTTTGCTATTGACTCATGGAATAAAATGAAATATAATGAATATGATTTAGTAATTTAGCACTTTAATTAGATAAAGTAACTTAAATAAATTTAATTAAATGAGAGGTATTTGCTTATGTCTAGATGGAAGATATACACACCTGACGGTGTACAGGATATCCTGTTTGACGAATGTTACATAAAAAGAGAAATAGAAAAAAGAATCAGAAACACATTCAGGTCTTACGGCTATTACGAGATAGAAACTCCCACAATAGAATTTTTTGATGTATTTTCATCAGAGATAGAGCATTTTCCTCAGGAATCAATGGTAAAGTTTTTTGATCCAAAAGGTAGAATCCTTGTATTGAGGCCGGATATAACTGTTCCTGTTGCAAGAATAACCGCTACCAAAAACAGGGATGTACAGCTTCCAATAAAATATTCATATATAGGCAATGTATTCAGATTTAACGAAGTTGGAGGCGGCCGTCAAAACGAGTTTACACAGGCTGGGGTTGAGATGATTGGGGATTCATCATCGGAAAGTGATGCAGAAATAATTGCATTGGCAATAAATACACTAAAATCAGCCGGCCTCAAGGAATTCAAGATAGAAATCGGCCAAGTAGAGTTTTTCAAGGGGTTAGCGGAAGAAGCAGGATTTTCTAATGAGGATATAGATGCTATATCCAAGCAAATAGACAAAAAGGATCTTGTTGGTGTAGAAGGTATACTTAACAGATATGAAATAAGAAAAGAGTTAAAAGAGCTTATTTTAAAGCTAACGGGAGTATTCGGAACAGTTGATGTAATAAAGGAATTCAAAAACTCTGCAATAAATGAAAGAAGCCTTAAAGCAATCGAAAATGTAGAAGAAGTAGTATCTATTTTATGCGATTACGGTTTATCGGAATATGTATCAATAGATTTAGGAATGTTAAAAAGTCTTAATTATGATACAGGAATAACCTTTAGGGGATTTACAAATGGAATTGGATTTCCGATACTTTCAGGAGGAAGGTACGACAACCTTACGTCCAGCTTTGGAAAGGACTGTCCTGCTACAGGTTTTTCATTAAGGATAAATATGCTTATGACAGCAATGAAAAACTCAGGAATTACCTTTGAAAAACCTTCTGTAGATTCATTAATATGTTATGAAAAAACAAACAGAAAAAGGGCAATTGAAATAGCTGAAGCCCTCAGAAAGCAGGATATGAAAATAGAAACTTTTCTTCTGACAGAGGGTATAGACCAAGGAAAAAAATATGCTTCTTCAAAGAAAATCGGAGGAATCATATATATTGGAGACAACGATAAAATAACTGTGTATGATATGATAAACGATACTACAGAGGAAACAAGCTTCAATGCCCTTTTAAACATTGAATAATAAATTTGTTTATAGTTTATCAAATAAAATTTTGTGGGGAGTTAGAAAATGAGATATTTGACAATTGCTCTTTCAAAGGGCAGACTTACAGATATGTCGGTGGAGATATTTGAAAAAATCGGAATAGATTGTACGGAGCTTAAATCATCCACCAGAAAACTTATACTGTCTGATGAAAAAAATAAGATAAAATTTTTTCTTGCAAAGCCTGCGGATGTGCCCACCTATGTAGAGTATGGAGCAGCAGACATCGGAATAGTTGGAAAGGACACACTTCTTGAAGAGGGCCGGAATTTATATGAGGTACTTGATTTAGGATTTGCAGCCTGCAGAATGGCATTAGCAGGGCCTGCAGAATTGCAGGGAAAGATAGAAGAACTGAACATAAAAAGAGTAGGTACAAAGTATCCCAATATTGCAAGGAATTACTTTGAAAAAGCAAGAAGAGAAAGTGTAGAAATCATAAAGCTCAATGGTTCTGTGGAACTTGCACCTTTGGTAGGCTTATCAGAGGTTATAGTAGATTTGGTCGAAAGCGGCAGAACACTAAAAGAAAACGGTTTGGTAGTGCTTGATACAATAGCAGACATAAGTGCAAGAATGGTAGTAAACAGAGTAAGTATGAAAATGGAAAACCAACGAATACAGAAAATAATAGACGGAGTTAGAGAAGAATTATCCGCAAGGGGGTAACAATATGCTAAACATTGTAGACTTACGCAGTGACTTTGATGAGGCTGCAGCAAAGGATTTATACAGAAAATTAACCCAGAGAACCGAAACCCAAAACGGAGGCAATGTAATCACAATTGTAGCAGAAATAATTGACACCGTTAAACAAAATGGTGACACTGCTTTAAAAGAATATACAAAGAGATTCGATAAAGCAGAAATAGAAGACATAAAAGTATCAGAAGAGGAAATAACCTCTGCATACAAAAAGGTTGACCTACAATTATTGGAGACTATAAAAAAATCAAGAGAGAATATATGGAGCTTTCATGAAAAACAGCTTCAAAACAGCTGGGTAAATCCTAAAGAGGACGGAACTATGCTGGGACAGCTTGTAAGACCTCTTGAAAAGGTAGGCTTATATGTCCCAGGAGGAACAGCGCCCCTTATATCATCGGTATTGATGACAGCAGTTCCCGCAAAAGTAGCCGGAGTTGAAAAGCTTATAATGTGTACACCTCCTTCTCCGGATGGAAGTATAAACCCCGCAATACTGGTTGCAGCCAGAGAAGCAGGAGTGGACGAGATATATAGAGCCGGAGGCGCACAAGCTGTGGCTGCAATGGCATATGGAACAGAAACAATACCGTCGGTGGATAAGATATGTGGCCCCGGCAATGTATATGTTGCTACAGCCAAGAGGTTGGTTTTTGGAGACTGTGACATTGATATGTTTGCAGGCCCAAGCGAGATACTGGTTATAGCAGATTCAAGTGCAGTACCCGAGTATGTAGCAGCTGATCTTCTTTCACAGGCAGAGCATGACATATTGGCATCCTCGGTATTGGTTACAGACGATGTAAGTCTTTTGGATAGTGTGAAAACTGAGATAGAAAAGCAGCTTTTAACTTTGAAAAGAAGTGAAATAATCGAGAAATCATTAAAAAACTATGGATTTGGAATATTGGTTGATAACATAGAAGAGGCGATAGAGGTATCAAACAATATAGCGCCTGAACATTTAGAATTATGTATAAAAGAGCCCATGAGTATACTGGGAATGATAAAAAATGCAGGAGCAATATTCGTTGGAAACTATTCACCCGAACCCTTGGGAGATTATATGGCAGGACCCAGTCACGTTCTTCCCACCAGTGGAACTGCAAGGTTTTCATCACCTGTAAACGTTGACCAGTTTATTAAAAAATCCAGCTTGATTTATTACAACAAACAATCACTTGAAACAACAAGCAACGATATTGTAAGGTTTGCGGAAGCGGAATTATTGGATGCACATGCAAATGCCATAAAGGTAAGGTTCAATAAATAAACTGAAAATCGTTGTATTACTGAAAGGAAGGTTACTATGATAGAAGAATTAATTAGAAGTGAAATACGTTCATTCGTACCCTATAATGCAAATCAGCAGCCATATAAAATAAAACTGGATGCCAATGAGAGTCCTTTCAATCTTCCGTCAGTAGTTAGAAAAAAACTGGCTGATTATATACTGGAAGATCCCCAGTTGAATATGTACCCTGATACAGATTCAATTCAATTGAGGGAAGCTTTAGGTGAATACTGGAACGTAGATAAAGAAAATATCATAGTGGGAACAGGCTCTGATCAACTAATACAGATTATTGCAAATGTGTTTCTGGAGAAAGGGGATAAAGTTCTTTATCCTGCTCCTTCTTTCGGTATGTATAAGGACTCATGCATAATAGCCGGAGGCAAGGCTGTAGAATATATTCTAAATCAAAGTGATAATTTCTCTTATTCAGCTGATAAAATAATACAGGCCTATGAAAAAGAAAAACCAAAAATTATTTATATATGTAGTCCAAATAATCCTACTGGTAATCTGATGCCGCAGGATGAAATACTAAAAGTACTGAAAGCGTGTACAAAATCAATAGTTGTAGTAGATGAAGCATATGCGGACTTTTCCGATACAACGGTAATTCCATATATAAAAGAATATGAGAATTTGCTTATACTACGTACCTTTTCAAAAGCTTTCGGGTTAGCTGGAATAAGGTGCGGATATTCCATAGCCTCGGAAAGGCTTACTAAGGCTGTAAATTTGGCAAGACCGCCTTATAATATCAGCTCCTTGTCACAGTATGCAGCTACACTGGTTTTATCTAATGTAGATGAAATTAAAAATAACATAAAATATCTCATAAAAGAGAGGGAATTTGTTTCCTCCAAACTTGCTGAGATAGATGGAATAAAAGTTTACGACTCGGCAGCAAACTTCATCTTGGTAAAGATTCAGAATTCTAAGGACGTTTATAATAAATTATGCGAAAGAGGCATTTTTATTAGAGCTTTTGGTTCATCGGTTCTTTTATCCGATTGTATGAGAATAACCATAGGAACACGTGAACAAAATTCCGTATTGCTTGATGAACTAGGTGCTATCTGCTATAATAAATGACGAACATTACAACGAAAAATATAAAAAAGGTTCGGATTTTAAAATGAACGGAGGAATACATATGAGAGAGGGTTTGGTCACGCGAAACACAAAAGAAACTCAAATCAATGTAAAAATAAATCTGGACGGCAAAGGTGACTGTCAGGCAGATACAGGTATAGGATTCTTTGACCATATGCTTGTATTATTTACAAAGCATGGACTTATAGATGCCTGTTTTGATGTAAAAGGTGATTTGCATGTAGATTCCCATCATACTATCGAAGATACGGGTATAGCCATGGGACTTGCAATCAGGCAGGCTCTTGGAGATAAGAAATCCATAAGAAGGTATGGTACTGCCTATGTTCCAATGGACGAAGCCCTTGTACTTGTATCACTTGATTTGAGCGATAGACCCTATCTGGTATTTGATGCGAACTTTTCACAACCCATGGTAGGACAAATGGATACTCAGATGGTAGAGGAATTCTTCAGGGCCGTTGCATTTAATGCCGGAATTACTCTTCATATAAAGGTTCTTCACGGTTCAAACTGCCACCACATAATAGAAGCGATGTTCAAAGCGTTTGGCAGAGCTATTGACGATGCGACAAGACTAGACACCAGAATTGAAGGAGTCATGTCAACAAAAGGTACGTTGTAATTAAAAAAGTTAATATATACGGGAGGTAGTAAAAATGTTAATAAACAATACAGATTTCATCAAGTTGCCATTATTCGTAAAAGGAAAGGTAAGAAACGTATACGATTTGGGAGATAAACTACTTATAGTAGTAACAGATAGAATATCAGCCTTTGATGTGGTATTTAATGAATTAATACCAAACAAGGGAACAGTTCTGAACAGTATATCTGCATTTTGGTTTGACTTTACAAAGGATGTTATTGGAAACCATGTAATAACAACTGATGTCAGTAAATATCCAAAGGAGCTTTCAGCTTTCAAAGATGAGTTACAAGGTCGCTCTATGTTAGTAAAGAAAGTACAGATGCTTCCTGCTGAATGTATTGTAAGAGGATATTTGGAAGGTTCAGGACTTAAAGAATATCAAAAAACAGGAACTGTGTGCGGTATAAAACTTCCGGCAGGATTAAAACAGGCTGACAAGCTGCCTGAACCTATATTCACACCATCCACCAAGGAATCCGAAGGCCACGATATAAATGTGTCCTTTGAAGTACTTTGTGATAAGATAGGATTAGAAATGGCTCAAAAGCTAAAGGATGCAAGCTTGAAACTATATGAAAAAGCCAGCAAACATGCTGAGACCAAAGGACTTATATTAGCAGATACAAAATTTGAATTCGGAATCCTGGATGGAGAACTGGTTGTGGGTGACGAAATATTTACACCTGATTCTTCAAGATTCTGGGCTATGGATGAATATCAACCAGGAAGAGCACAGAAGAGTTTTGACAAGCAATATTTAAGGGAATACCTTGAAAGTATTACATGGGACAAACAGCCTCCTGCACCTGAGCTTCCACAGGAAGTAATCAGAAAGACAGAGGAGAAATATATAGAAGCATACGAGAGAATCACAGGGAAAAAGTTTCAGGGAGATAAGCTATGATAGCTATTATAGACTATGGCGTGGGTAATCTCGCCAGTGTTAACAAGGCATTCAGTTTTATAGGATATGATTCAAAAATATCTTCTGACCATGGAGAAATACTTGCAGCTGACAAGGTTGTCCTACCTGGTGTCGGTGCATTTGCTGATGCCATGGAGAGTCTTGATAAGACTGGAATGATATCAGTCATAAAGCAGGTTGCTCAAAAGGGAACACCTTTGTTGGGGATATGTCTTGGAATGCAGCTGCTTTTTGATTATAGCACTGAAGGCGGGGAAAAAGTGGAAGGCTTGGGCCTGTTAAAAGGTTCAGTAAACCAATTTCCTTTGGACATGGGATTAAAAGTCCCCCATATGGGTTGGAACAGTCTTGATATTAGACAGAATAAAGGCATTTTTAGCGGAGTACGACAAAATAGCTATGTATATTTTGTACACTCATACTTTGTGACTGCTGAAAATACCTCAGATGTTGCCGCAGTATGCAAATATGGAATCGGGTTTGATGCCGCTGTTTGCAAGGGAAATATTATGGGAGTACAGTTCCACCCTGAAAAGAGTGGAGATGTGGGACTTGAAATACTAAAGAATTTTGCTTTAGCTTAGTACCAAGGAGGATGGCACATTACTATGATTATTTATCCCGCAATTGATATTATAGACGGAAAGTGTGTGAGGCTGCAGCAGGGCAGCTACAGTGATGTAACTGTTTTCGGAGACAACCCTGTGGATATGGCAAGAAAATGGGAGAGCTTTGGAGCTAGATACTTGCATGTAGTTGATTTGGATGGTGCAAGGTCAGGAAAGTCGGAAAATGCTGAGATTATAATGCAGATAGCAAAAACTTTGAAAATCCCGGTTCAGACAGGTGGAGGAATAAGAAACATTGAAACCATTGAAACTTACCTGTCCGGAGGATTGGGCAGAGTTATACTTGGCACATCAGCAGTGAATAATCGTGAAATGCTTATAGAGGCTTTAAAAGAATATAAAGATAAAATAGCTGTGGGGATTGATGCAAAGGATGGGAAAGTTGCAATTCACGGTTGGGAGAAAACCAGTGATTTTACAGCTGTTGAGTTTGCAAGAGAAATTGAATCCCTTGGTACAAAAACAATTATATACACTGATATTTCAAGGGATGGTATGCTCAAAGGCCCGAATCTTCAGGCTATGAAGGAAATGGCGGAAAATGTTGCATTAAATGTAATAGCATCCGGTGGAGTAAGTAACCTTACAGATATAGTTGACTTAAAACAGACAGGAGTAAGCGGAGTAATTGTAGGGAAAGCCCTTTACACCGGAAATGTTAATTTAAAAGAAGCAATAGAAGCCATATAACCAAAAGAAAGGGAGCAAATTATGCTGACTAAAAGAATAATTCCCTGTCTTGATGTACATGCGGGGAGAGTTGTTAAAGGCGTACAGTTTGTAAATATAATAGATGCCGGGGACCCGGTGGAAGCGGCTGCATTTTATGACAAAGCCGGTGCGGATGAGCTTACTTTTCTGGATATTACTGCTTCTTCAGATGCTAGGTCAATAATGCTTGATGTTGTCAGCAGGGTAGCAGAGCAAGTATTTATTCCTTTCACTGTAGGTGGTGGAATCAGGACAGCAGAGGATTTTCGGCAGATATTGAAAGCCGGAGCCGATAAAGTTGGTGTAAATTCTGCTGCCCTTAAAAGACCTGAATTGATATCAGAAGCAGCGTGGAAATTCGGAAGCCAGTGTGTAGTACTGGCAATAGATGCAAAAAAACGTGCTGACGGCTCAGGATGGGATACATATCTCAATGGTGGAAGAGTGAACACTGGTAAGGATGCTGTTGAATGGGCTATAGAAGCTGAGAAGCTGGGAGCCGGTGAAATCCTGTTAACAAGCATGGACAAGGACGGAACAAAAGACGGATATGATATAGAGCTGACAAGGACAATATCCGAAAATGTAAAAATTCCTGTGATAGCATCCGGCGGAGCAGGAAAAATGGAGCATTTCAAAGATGCTCTTGTGGAAGGAAAAGCAGATGCAGTATTGGCTGCGTCACTATTCCATTTTAGAGAGATGGAAATTCGTGATTTGAAAGGTTACCTAAAAAATAATGGTATTGAAACAAGGCTTTAAAAAAATAAAAACAGTTAAAAGCTGTACAAACTATAAATTTTTGATATGATAAATAAATGTATGGAGGCGTTCAATAATGAATAACTTAAAAAGTTCGGTTAAATTCGATGAGAAAGGTCTTGTTCCTGTAGTTACTCAGGATGCTAAAACAAAAGAGGTTTTAATGGTAGCGTACATGAACGAGGAAGCCTTTGATAAGACTATAGAGACAGGAAAGGTTCATTATTACAGCCGCAATCGCAGTAAGCTTTGGCTAAAAGGCGAGACATCAGGCCACTTTCAGCTTGTTAAGTCAATAAAGCTGGACTGTGATGGAGATACAATTTTAATAGAGGCTGAACAGATTGATGCTGCTTGCCATACAGGAAACAAGACATGTTTTTTCAGAACAATGGTTGACGGAGAATGGAAAGAAAATGAAGAAGAAAAGCCAACAGCTGCAATTCTTCATGAGGTTTACAACGTAATAGTAGACAGAACAGTTAATCCTAAAGAAGGTTCATATACTAATTACCTGTTTACAAAAGGTTTGGACAAGATTTTGAAAAAAGTAGGAGAAGAGGCTGCCGAAGTTATTATTGCGGCAAAGAACAAATCTAAAGAAGAAATAAGATACGAAGTATCAGATTTAATGTACCATCTTATGGTATTGCTTGTAGAAAGAGGCCTCACTCTTGAGGACATATACGGAGAATTAAAAGGAAGAAGATAAGTGAAAAATAATTTATTAAGCATCGATGAATATCGGAATAATCCGGAATTTTATTTCTATAAAGGACTGCGTTGTGCAAATAAAAGGAATTTAAACGACGCTTACAAAAATTTGGTTAAGGCTGCTGAGCTAAGTCCTGATAATATGGAGTATAAATTTAACATAGCATGCTTTCTTTCTGAAATGCAAAGGCCAAGAGAAGCCAACAGGATATTCATGGATATACTTTTACACTATGACCCTACAATGCATGATTGTTATTTCGGTATGGGCTGTAACAGCTTTGAGCTAGGTGACATGAAAAAGGCTGCCGAATACTTTGAAAAGTATATCTATTTTGAGAGTGATGGTGAATTCAGCGAAGAAGTTTCAGAAATGATATTTTATTTGAAACTGTATAATGACATTGCTGGAGACAACAGATTTTTAAAGTTGTCTCAAACTAACCTAAAAAAGGCTCACAAAAACCTCTTAAACAACAAAACTGAAGAGGCGGTAAGTGAGCTATATAAAGCAATAGCATTCAATCCTATGAATACCGATGCACGTAATCTGCTGATACTTATACTTTTGGAACAGCAAAACTATAAGCGTGCATCAAATTTTATTGCCACGGTTACCAATATATATAGTGATGACATTTGGGCTAACAGTCTTAAAATATATAATCTATACCACACCCGGAAATATTCCCGAGTGGAAAAATTATTAAAGATCCTTCCGTATAGAAGTATATACAATAGGAAGGACCTTTTGTGTATTGCAACTACATTAATAATGTTTAATAAAATAAATGAATTGATTAACTTGCTGGAAACATATATTGTTGAGTACAGCGATTTATTAATATGCTCGTTGCTCCTTATAGGCTATATATCAACAAGAAATTACAGCAAGGCAACCTCGATTCTTAAAAATCTGCAATCAATTAGTATATTGGATACAAACTTTTCAAATTGGATTAAAAAGGTCAGTGGATTTATAAAGTACGACGATACCTCCGAAATATCGGTTTTGGAAGAGTATAAGGAAATATTCAGAATAATAGGGGAACCTGAAGATTACATGTATAGCCCTTTCAAGTATATAAAAATATTTGAAAATGCCTCTAAACCAAGACAAAGAACTGTAAAAAAGATTCCCAAAAAGTATAATTCTGTTGTTGAGTGTGTTGTACTTCATAAGGAAATAATGTATGTTTCTGAATACGAAAAGGAAATAATACAAATATTGTATAATGCAATATATCATACAGGGGAACTTTTAACAGATAATGAAAAAGACATAGTTGTCCTTTCTGCTGCAATTGAATATATCTACTGCAAAGAGAACTTCATTAGAATGGAAAAGGAGGAATTAATACAAAAGTATGGAATTTCTTCTGTTGCGTTTAATAAAGTACTCAAAAAAATCAAATATAAGTAGTAAATTTTGATATTGCAAAAAAATCATAGTAATTGGAAGAAATAATTAGCAATTAAACTATGATTGGACTAAATGGCAAAATATTGATAGATTTATGACTATAAAGCGTTTGATAATATTTTATTCAATATATAATATTATAAATATGATTAGCACTCGATGGGAGTGAGTGCTAACAGTTTACAAGCATTAAATATTCAAGGAGGTAAAACAATGAAGATAAAACCATTAGGCGATAGAGTAGTTATAAAAATGCTTGAGAGCGAAGAAACTACTAAAAGTGGAATCGTATTACCAGGAAGTGCAAAGGAAAAGCCACAAGTGGCAGAGATAGTTGCAGTAGGACCTGGAACTGTTGTAGATGGCAAAGAAGTTAAAATGGAAGTTAAAGTTGGAGACAAAGTACTTACCAGCAAATATTCCGGAACAGAAGTAAAATTTGACGGTCAGGAATATACAATATTGAGACAGAGCGATATCCTCGCAATTGTTGAATAATTATAACGGGAGGTAAGAGAAATGGCAAAGGAAATTAAATTTGGTGAAGAAGCTAGACGCGCACTTGAAAAAGGTGTTAACCAATTAGCTGATACAGTAAAAGTTACACTTGGACCAAAGGGAAGAAATGTTGTTTTAGATAAGAAATTCGGATCACCATTAATAACAAACGATGGTGTTACTATAGCAAAAGAAGTTGAACTGGAAGACAAATTCGAAAATATGGGTGCTCAGTTAGTTAAAGAAGTTGCTACAAAGACAAACGATGTAGCCGGTGACGGTACTACTACAGCAACTTTACTTGCACAGGCAATAATCAGAGAAGGTATGAAGAACGTTGCTGCTGGAGCAAACCCAATGATATTAAAGAAAGGTTTGCAGAAGGCTGTTGATGCTGCTGTTGCAGGAATCAAGGCAAATAGCCGTAAAATTAAAGGTAAGGAAGACATCGCAAGAGTTGCAACTATTTCCGCAAATGAGGAATTAATAGGAACTCTTATTGCTGATGCAATGGAAAAAGTAACAAATGACGGTGTTATCACTGTTGAAGAATCAAAATCTATGGGAACAAACCTTGAAGTAGTTGAAGGTATGCAGTTTGACAGAGGATACCTTTCAGCTTACATGGTTACAGATACTGATAAGATGGAAGCAGTTTTGGATGATCCATACATCCTTATAACAGATAAGAAAATAACAAATATTCAGGACATACTTCCAATTCTTGAGCAAATCGTTCAACAAGGAAAGAAACTTCTCATAATTGCAGAAGATATGGAAGGAGAGGCACTTACAACTCTTATCCTGAATAAATTAAGAGGAACATTTACTTGCGTAGCTGTTAAGGCACCTGGATTCGGTGACAGAAGAAAAGCTATGCTTCAAGATATAGCTATATTAACAGGCGGAGAAGTTATAACTGAAGAATTGGGTCTTGAACTCAAGGAAACTCAAATAACTCAGCTTGGTAAAGCAAGACAGGTAATTGTACAAAAAGAAAATACAATAATAGTTGATGGTGCAGGAAGCGCTGACGACATAAAGAGCAGAATAAACTCTATCAAGACTCAGATAGAAGATACTACATCAGACTTTGACAGAGAAAAGCTTCAAGAAAGACTTGCAAAGCTTTCAGGTGGTGTAGCTGTTATTCAGGTTGGTGCTGCAACTGAAACTGAAATGAAAGAAAAGAAATTGAGAATTGAAGACGCTCTAGCTGCAACAAGAGCGGCAGTTGAAGAAGGTATAGTAGCAGGTGGTGGAACAGCCTTAATTAACGTAATTCCAGAAGTAGAAAAATTACTTGAATCAACTTCAGGTGACGAAAAGACAGGTGTTCAGATTATATTAAGAGCTCTTGAAGAACCTGTAAGACAAATAGCAGCAAATGCGGGTCTTGAAGGCTCAGTAATAGTTGATAAGATTAAATCTAGCGAAAAGGGTGTCGGATTCGATGCACTTAACGAAAGATATATAGATATGATTGAAAACGGAATAGTTGATCCTGCAAAGGTTACAAGATCAGCTCTTCAAAATGCAGCTTCTGTAGCAGCAATGGTACTTACAACAGAAAGCGTTGTAGCTGATAAGCCTGAACCTGAGGCACCAGCTATGCCAGGTGGAATGCCAGGTGGAATGGGCGGAATGTACTAAGAATAATAAAAAGTAAAATAGAGGATGGCTACAAAATAGTCATCCTCTATTTGTGTTTAAGTGGAAAATTAAAAATAATTTCACTAAATACTTGATATTATCTTGTTAATTTATTATTATTTTAACAAGCTTTAAAAAATGCTTTGTTCTATCCAATGAGGAGGGTCTTTTAAAATGGATATATTTATGGAGAAAATTGTAAAACGCAAAAAAACTGCTGTTGATTCGTTAATAATTGCAGCTACAATTGTAATTGGATTAGCGTTAATCATGATAATTGGCTCATTGAGATTTTTACAAACCTTCATGCCGGTATTACTTGTAGCAATTGGATATTTAGGCTATATGCTGATAAGAAATAGAAACATAGAATATGAATATATTGTCACCAATGGTGATTTAGATATAGATATGATAATAGCTCAGAGAAAGAGAAAAAGAGTATTTAGTGGTTCTTGCAAAGATTTTGAGATAGTTGCAAAAATGACAAGTGGTCAGTACAATCAAAGCTATGAAAACATCAAAAATCGCTTAAATGCTGTAACATCAATGGATTCAAATGAAGTATACTTTATATCCACAGTCAAAGACGGTGAGAAAATGCTTATATTTTTTGAACCACATCCCAAAATGATTGAATCATTCAAAAAGTATATTCCCAGAAAGGTTTTTGAATAAATTTGAAACCTAAGGCAAAGGACATTTTGTTCTTTGCTTTTTGAATAACAAATGTATACAGTATTATAATATTTAAATAATTTATAAATGTCATATAAGGAGGAATTTAAAAAAATGGCTTTTTATTACAATGAACCTTCGAGGACTTTCAGTGAGTACCTCTTAATTCCAAATCTCAGTACAAAGGAATGTATACCGGATAATGTTGTCCTAAAGACACCGTTAGTAAAGCATAAAGTTGGAGAAAAACCCTCCCTTGAGCTAAATATACCAGTTGCTTCTGCAATAATGCAGTCTGTATCAGACAACAACATGGCAATAGCGCTGGCAAAGTGCGGAGGTATATCATTCATATACGGCTCACAAAGTATAGAAAGTCAGGCTGAAATGGTAAGGAAGGTTAAGAAATATAAAGCTGGATTTGTAGTAAGCGACAGCAATCTTCGCCCTGATGATACACTTAGAGATGTAGTGGCAATGAAACAGAAAACAGGACATTCTACTATAGCTATAACAGAAGACGGAACACCTACAGGCAAGCTGTTGGGAATAGTTACAAGCAGAGATTACAGACTTAGCAGAGCCTCCCTTGACGAAAAGATAAGCAGCTTTATGACACCATTTTCCCAATTAATATACGGAAATGAAAAAACATCATTAAAAGATGCAAATGACCTAATCTGGGAACATAAACTAAACTGTCTCCCAATAATAGACAGCAATCAAAAATTAATGTATTTTGTTTTCAGAAAAGACTATGACAGCCACAAGGAAAATCCAAACGAATTGCTGGACAAAAGTAAAAGTCTTATAGTAGGAGCAGGTATAAATACCCGTGATTACAAGGAAAGAGTAGCTGCACTTGTTGAGGCTGGAGTAGATATCCTTTGTATAGACTCATCTGATGGATACAGCGAATGGCAGTCCGATACAATAAAATGGATTAAGGAAACATATAATGGAGAAGTAAAAGTCGGTGCAGGAAATGTAGTGGATAAGGAAGGTTTCAGGTATTTGGTGGATGCAGGTGCTGATTTTATAAAGGTTGGTATCGGCGGCGGCTCTATATGTATAACAAGAGAGCAAAAAGGTATTGGACGCGGACAAGCATCTTCTGTTATAGAGGTATCAGAAGCAAGAGACGAATATATGAAAGAAACCGGAATATATATACCAATATGCTCTGATGGCGGAATAGTACATGATTATCATATGGTACTTGCGCTTGCAATGGGTGCTGATTTTATAATGCTGGGTAGATATTTTGCAAGATTTGACGAAAGCCCAACCAGAAAGTTAAAGGTTGGAGGAAACTTTGTTAAGGAATATTGGGGAGAAGGCTCAAACCGTGCAAGAAACTGGCAGAGATATGACATGGGAGGAGAAGCAAAGCTTGGCTTTGAAGAAGGTGTTGATTCATATGTTCCATATGCAGGTAAATTAAAAGACAATCTGGATACTACTATTTACAAGATAAAATCTACAATGTGCAACTGTGGTGCCTTGTCATTGCCAGATCTTCAGAAAAAAGCCAGAATAACATTGGTATCTGCAACAAGTATCAAAGAAGGCGGAGCCCATGATGTAATTCTTAAGGACAAGGAACTATCTTCCTGATAAATGAATAATATTATTTAGATATAATGAGATAATTATATAAGTATTCATGTTTAGGCCAAAAAAATATATGTAAAAATATGGATAAAACATTCTTGACATTACTATATATGTAATCTATAATTAGTTAGCAATAAGATAACCTGACATTAAAGTGTTTACTGCTGTCAGGAACATGATTTTAATTTTTTATTCCATGTATATTAATATAAGTCAACAAATTGAATATTATATTAGGAAAGACAATTTGCATACTATATAATAATTATTGGTCTAGCAGAAAAAAATTAATGGTAAAGGAGAGGGCTTCAAATGTCAGCAAAAGAAGTCGTTTTAACCTACGAAGGCTTAAAGAAACTGGAAGAAGAACTAGAATTTTTAAGAGGAACTAAAAGAAAAGAAGTAGCAGAAAGAATAAAGCAGGCTCTTTCATTTGGTGATATTTCTGAAAATTCTGAATACGATGAAGCAAAAAACGAACAGGCACAAGTAGAAGGCAGGATTGTACAACTTGAATCCATGCTAAAACATGCCAGAATAATAGATGAAGATGAAGTAAACACAGATGTTGTAAGCCTTGGATCAAAGGTAAAGATTTATGATATTGAGTTTGATGAAGAACTAGAATACTTGATTGTTGGTTCTACAGAAGCCAATCCATTAAAATCAAAGATTTCAAATGAATCTCCTGTAGGGGCAGCGTTAATTGGGCACTCAAAAGGTGAAACGGTTGAAGTACAAGTTCCTGATGGAGTATTAAAATTTAAGATATTAGAGATATCTAAGTAAGAATGGATACAATATGTGTTGCCACAAAAAGCAAAATTAATATATAATTATACTTACAGTTTACATTAATTAAAATGTAAACTGTTTTTTATAAGGAAATCATTAAATACTTTATTTATAAATAGGAGGAAATAATGTCAGAAGAGAATATACGGGAGAATCAACAAAGTGAAGAGGATTTAAGCGAGATACTAAGAGTAAGACGTGCCAAGCTAAAGGATTTACAGGATAAAAACTGTGACCCTTTTAAAATAGTAAAGTACGATGTAACAAACTCAACTAAGAATATTATTGATAATTTCGAAGCGCAAGAAGGTCAGACAGCATCTATTGCCGGAAGGTTAATGTCAAAGCGCGGCATGGGTAAAGCAGGATTCTGCGACCTTCAGGACAGGTATGGAAAAATTCAGCTCTACGTCAGAAAAGACGAAGTTGGAGATGAAGCATATGAAATGTTTAAAAAATATGACATAGGTGATATAGTAGGTGTAAAGGGTGAGATATTCAGGACCCACAAAGGAGAAATATCAATTAAGGTAAAAGAGATTACGCTTTTATCAAAGTCATTGCTTCCATTACCTGAAAAGTGGCATGGTTTAAAAGATACAGATTTAAGATACAGACAAAGGTATGTGGATTTAATCGTAAATCCGGAAGTTAAAAATACATTTATATTAAGAAGTAAAATAATTAAATCAATTAGAAAATTCCTTGATAACAGAGGGTTTCTTGAAGTTGATACACCATTATTGAACACAATTCCAGGTGGAGCTGCGGCAAGACCATTTATTACACACCACAATACATTGGACATAGATATGTATCTGAGAATTGCACCTGAACTCTACCTAAAGAGGCTTATAGTAGGTGGAATGGAAAAAGTATATGAAATGGGAAGAATGTTCAGAAATGAAGGTATGTCTGTAAAGCATAATCCTGAGTTTACAATGATGGAAGTGTATGAGGCATACAATGATTATAAGGGAATGATGGAACTTACAGAAAGCCTTGTGTCTACTGTAGCAATGGAAACATTGGGTACTACTAAGATTCAGTATCAAGGACAGGAAATTGATCTTACTCCGCCTTGGAACAGAATGACTATGATAGAGGCAGTAAAAAAATATTCAGGAATTGATTTCGACACAATAAAAACGGATGAAGAAGCAAAAGCGGCTGCAGAATCCAAAAAGGTTCATGTAAAGGATGGCATGGTTCGCGGGGAAATATTAAATCTTCTGTTTGAAGAATTTGTAGAGGACAATCTGGTTCAACCTACATTTATATATGATTACCCTGTAGAAATATCCCCTCTTACAAAAAGGAAGCCGGATTGTCCTGAATTAACAGAACGTTTTGAATTCTTTATTACAGGAAGAGAAATGGGTAATGCATATTCTGAGTTAAACGACCCTATTGATCAAAAAGAGAGATTTATCAGTCAGGTGAAAAAGAGGGATTCCGGAGACGAAGAAGCAAATATGATGGATGATGATTATATTACGGCATTGGAATATGGAATGCCGCCGACAGGTGGATTAGGTATAGGTGTTGACAGATTGATAATTCTGTTGACAGATTCAGCGTCTATAAGAGACATTCTATTATTCCCTACAATGAAACCAAAAGATTAAAACATTTAACCTTTACGTGATTAACATATAAAACAACGGATAACTTAATGGTAATTGGCGGCCTTTAACTTAGGCATGGAGGTTAATTTGAAGTACACAAAGAAAGAATCAAGAGCGATTTTGGAAATTACAACCAATTCAACAAAAGAAGATATTGAAAAAAGATATGACGTAATATTAAAAAAATACCGTCAAATGAAAATGGATGGTACTTTGACAAAAGAAGCTGAGGAAGACTTCCAAAAGAAAACGGATGCTTATAGAATCCTTATGGGTTATGAGGTAGAAGAGCCAAAAGTACCAGAAAAGGAAACATATGTTGATAAAGCATTTGTAAAGGCTGGAATAGATAAAAAAAAGGTGGATAACTTTTTCCATTACTATAAATACCACATACTGGTAACGATTGTAGTTATTATAATCATAGCATCATCAGTATATTCAATTGTAACCAAAGTAAAACCCGATATAACCATAGGGGTTCTAGGTGAAGTAAATGTACAGGCAACTGATATATTTAAGCAAAAAATAACAAAAAATATACCCGAAATAAAGGAAGTAGGACTGGAAACAGTAATGCTTAGTGATAGAATTAATGATCCGAATTCATCTATGTATATTCAAAAAGCAATGGTTCTTTTTGCAGCTTCGGATACAGATGTATTTTTGCTAAGCAAGTATATATTTGATCAATATGCTTATGACGGTGCTTTTATGGCTATGGATGATGTAGCAAAAGACTTAAAAATAGATACTAAGTCCAGTGACTATCTGAAACTAAAGGTTGTAGAAGAGTGGAATCAGCCCCAGAACCCGAAAGAAAAGCGAACAGTCAAATCTTATAGGGATTCTGAGCCTAAATTATATGGGATAGATGTGACCAACAGTAAATTTTTTAAGGATGTAGATATTTTAGGTCCTGAGAAGATACTGGCTGTTAGAGCAGAGCCTAAAAACCTTGAACTTATACTAAAACTGGCAAAGTTATTCGCAGATTAACTTTATGGTTGTAAAGAAACGCTGGTAAAGGGGGTAGTAACGTGGAACATAGTGAACTTAGTGTTCAAAAAATTGTGGATGGGGGTAAATGCCAAATAATCCTTTCAGGTGAAATTGACATACACACATCACAGAACTTTAAAAACGAGCTGAACGAGGTGGTTAAATCCTGCAATGGCGACCTATATATAGATTGCAAGGAACTTACCTATATAGACAGCACAGGCTTAGGTATACTTGTAGGCGCACTTAAAGAGGTAAGAAAAGAGGACAATCATATATACATTTGTAATTTAAAGGATAATATAAAGAAGTTATTTCTCATTACCGGTTTGGACAAGTTATTTAAAATAGAATAAACCATATTTTAAGAGAAATGGGTACACATTAACCGTGTACCTTTTTTCTAGTTGAAATGTTAACACAAAGTAAAAAGGAGAACATTATGAATAGTATTTTAAATGATAATGTAGTACTCGTTTTGCCAGCAAAAAGCGAATATGTAAGTACGGCAAGACTAACAGCATCAAGTGTCTCAACCAGAGCTGGTTTTAATATTGATGAAATTGAGGATATAAAGGTGGCAGTATCGGAAGTATGTAATATAATACTATCAAGAGCAGAAAAGAATATAAGCCAATATAGAATATCTTTTGATATCAGTACTGACAATATTAAAATAACATTTACAGCAGAAAACGGCACACTAGACTGTTTTGAACAGTCCATAGAAAACGAATACGGATTATACATTATGAAAGCTCTAATGGACTCAGTAGAGCTTTGCAATGAAAATCATTCCATAGTAATGACAAAAAAGATTGGAGTATAGCTATGGAAAACAAAACACAAAATACATTAAACTACGACGAAACACAGTTATTTTCTTTATACATAAGTACAGGGAATCAGGATTATAGAAATGAAATCGTATCAAATTATCTTGGCCTTGCAGAATACTTGTCAAAAAAGTTTTTAAACAGAGGAGTAGACTTTGATGATATATATCAAGTGGCTTGTCTTGCCTTAATAAAGGCTGTAGACAGATTCAGTCCGGATAAGGGAGTAAAGTTTATAAGTTTTGCAACTCCCACAATCCTAGGTGAAATAAAGCGATTTTTCAGAGACAAAAGCACAGCAATAAAGATTCCGAGAAGAATATATGAATCCAGGCAGGGAGTAAACAAGGCAAGAGAGGAACTTACACAAAAGCTGAGTAGAGTACCAAGGGCAGATGAAATAGCAGAATACATGGGGATACCTGTTGAAACAGTACTTGAGATAATAGAAGCTGGAAGCTCCGCAATAGTAAAATCCTTGGATCAGACAATTAATCAGGATAATGATTCTGAATTGGGTGATACTTTGGGGTATGACGAGAAAACATATGAAATGATAGATAATAAAGACTTTCTTGAAAAGGCATTAACATCATTTAATGATATAGAAAAAGAATTTATAACATATAGGTATATTAAGAACATGACTCAGAAACAGATAGCGGATATACTAGGGGTTTCGCAAATGTACATTTCGAGAATGGAAAAGAAAATACTCGATAAATTCAGAACATATCTCAAGTAGATACATAAGTGTTTGCACCTTAAAAATACGGGTATTATATAATATAACAAAACTTAGGCAGGTGTAATTGTGAGAGCTATTACTTATATTATTAACAATCCTGTAGACATATCCGATATTGTTACTCTAATTCTTGATTACATCACATCGGGGCACTGTGTTGACGAAGATGTAATATTTGAAATAAAAGTCATACTCAATGAATTAATTGTAAATGCAGTGCTGCATGGTAATAAGTGCAATGACTGTAAACGGGCATATGTAACTTTTAAAATAATTGACAATTACTTGTATGTGAGAGTAATGGATGAGGGCAACGGTTTTAACCATGCAAAAACGGCTATGCCTAATAAAGATTTGGATTGTGTAAATAATCTGTATTGTGATCATGGCAGGGGATTGGTTATAGTTCGACAACTATGTGATAAAATAAAGTTTAATAAATGCGGGAATAAAGTTTCAATTATTAAAAATCTTGAATTGCAACAACCTAAAAATGTATAAGAAAATAAAAGAATAAATTAGAACATAGGTATAAAAAACATATAATTTATAATAATAGTCGAAAATGGTAGTTGTATGGTAAAAGTATTTGTTGACAGTAAAAGTGCTATTATGATATTCTAAATAAGCCGTTGCTGTTGGGAAGGCATTTTTTATACAATAGTTTTAAAAGATTAATTAATTTGTAAAAAAAGTGTTGACAGCAAAGTGGAGGCGTGTTATTATAATTAAGCTGATTGCGGCAAGCAAACAGCAAAACCTTACAAAGCAGTCGTAAGAAGGCTTTATGGACTTTGAAAAGTAAACAGTGATAAACATGTAAAGGAACTCGAAAAATTCCGAAATCGTTTTACGATTTCAAAATTGAGTAACTTGCGAACTTTACAACCTGGTTTTTGAAAACAAAAACTAGAAAAAAGTCAGCAATTTTAAATGAGCTAACAAGCTTATCAAATGAGTTAATTGCGTAGCAGATTTATCTGCGAAACATATAAATTTTAATTTGAGAGTTTGATCCTGGCTCAGGACGAACGCTGGCGGCGTGCCTAACACATGCAAGTCGAGCGGAGTTACCTTTAGCACTGAGCACTCTTAATATATGATGCTGGCCGACAGCGTCATGCAAAAACAACCTTAATTATTAATTTAAGTTTTTGCATCACGCGTTTTATCAAAGTGTCAACACATGAAGAGTAGAATGTT